>JAOUNV010000020.1 GCA_029880775.1 Nitrospinota bacterium
TCACCAGGGCGCTGGACAAGGAGATCCGCCGGTGCCAGAGATACAGCTCCGCCATGGCCGTTCTGATGGTGGATGTGGACCACTTCAAGAACTTCAACGATACCTTCGGCCATGTCCAGGGAAACGTGATACTCACCACCCTGGCCGATATCCTGAAACGATCCGCCAGGGACACGGATATTGTGGCCAGATGGGGCGGCGAGGAGTTCGCGCTGATCCTCACCGAGACTCCCCGCGAGAAGGCGGAGATGGTGGCCAAACGTATCCGCAAGGAGGTGGAGGAGACCTTTTTCCCCGGCGCAGACCGCCAACCCCTGGGTAAGATCAGTGTCAGCGTGGGAGTGGCCACCTACCCGGAGGATTCGCTCGACTCAATAGACATCATCGAAAAAGCGGACAAGTCGCTCTATCGCTCCAAGGAGATGGGGCGCAATCTGGTGACCATGTACGACAAGAAATGGGACGTGGCCAGAAAATAACCGGCCCCGCCCCCCACTATCCGCCTACTTTATAGCTTCTTCAATAATCCCGTTGATCTCGTCGAGAATATTCTGCGGTGATGTCCCGTGGATAGATGCGGTCTGCTCGATGGTTTCCGTATTCTGGCCAGGACAGGTGAAGCATGCCGCGCCATAGTGGGCCTCCATCACCTTCTTGGTCTCCGGATACGCCTCCAGAAGAGCCCCCACCAAAGTGTCCATGGTGGCCATCTCGCCTCGCTTTATCCCATTGCCCATGGCGCCATCCTGCCCAGGCTCCGAGGCTGGCTTTGGCTTGTCAGAAGCGCTGATCAGCTCCTTCCCCTCCAGCCGGGCCATCAATGGGTAAGGCTCCAGGCCAGCTTTCTTGGCCGCCATCCCCAGGGTCACCATCGTAGCCGCAGTCTGGCGGACAGCGGGATTCACCACATCACCCAAACCCTCCTCTGCCATGGCTTCCTCCAGATGAGGGTACTTTTCCAATATCTCGGAAATCTTCATAGCAGGAGAGAGCTTGACCTCCGGCGCCTCCACTTTATTTTCCTCCGCCTTTGGCGCATTGTCATCCTGAGCCGCGCTGGCCACGGTGAAAGGCTCTGGCCTCTTCTCCTCTGTGAGCACGCTGTAGATATTAACAGTAAACATAACCATGCCGGAGGCTTCCATCAGGCCGAACAGGCCGAACAGCATCCTGGGCGCGCCGGTTTCTGAATACGCGCCGGCCACGTATAGCGCCCCCATGCCTATAAGCCCCACGTTGGCGATCCAGAAATGGACAGGGACCAACGATGGGTATGGCATAGGTTTGGCGTTGAAACGAGGAAGAATATGGTATCCCACGCCGAAAATCATCATGGCCATGAAGCCGATGAGCATAAAATGCACGTGGATGAATCTTAACTGGGTGTAGCCATGGTCGGCCACCGCCATATGCAGACCTAACAGCGCCCCCAGCGACAGATAAATCACCGAGGCCTTAACAAAAAGCTTTCCATACTTGTCCATTGACACTCCTGACACAAAAAATCAAAAGGCGCAGCCAATTTGTCAGCTGCGCCGGTTACAACCTGAACAACACTACACTACCATGTTTATGTAATAGGAGGTGTCCGCGCTATGACGAAAATCATAAGCGCCGGATAGCGAAGGGTTGATTGTATATCCGGAATGGAAATATGGGCCGTATCAGCCGATGATCCTGCCCGGCATGTGGATGAGATCATGGACTATTTTTTCCCGGCCCGTATTACATCGAACAGCTCCAGCGACGCGGCCTTGGGCCCTTCCTGCTCAAAGCCGGGAACGCCCAGCCGGGTGCGGATCTGCCCCACTTTCACCCCCTTGCCAAATAGCGCCTTGAAAGTCTTCACGGCGATCTTTTCGTGCTTTTCCTTTTCCTGTATGGCGCCGAAGGGATTGGCGAAATATGTATGCACCAGTCCCGTCTCGTCTGTAGTCCCCTTGGCCTGGCGCGCCCCATCGGAAAACACGGCAAGCGCCTTGTCCATGTCGTCAAAGAAATCTAGGGCCTTGCTCTCTGTCTCCACGCTTTCATAGTTGTTGGCGTACATCAGGATATCCACCGGATAGCCCTTTGTGATGTGCTTGTACTTGGAGACTGGTAGCACCAGGCGGGCGTTCATATGGGGATTCATGAACACACTCCGCTCGATCTGCTCATAGGCGTAGCCGGGGGTCAAGTCGTCCAGCCGCACGAAGGCGCCGGTCTCCGTGCCGAACCCGAGCACCGAGCCATCCTTGTCAATGCGTAGTGAGCCCATATCGTCGAAGATAATCTTCATGTCGCGGATATGCTCATCAGCCAGGATGCGCAACGCCTCCAGGGTTTCTGATTTGCCGGCGCCACTGTCACCGATGAGTGCCACGTTGGCCGTCCCACCGTCTTTCAGCTCCATGCTGACCATGGCGCCATGTACCGGCAGATGGCCCCGTTTCATCATCTCCAGGTTGTGCAGAGTGAGGGCGATCTTCTTGAAGTACCCGAAATATTCCAGCTCCTCCTTGTGCGCCACCAGGCCTAGGTAAACATCCGCGTCTTTCATGAAATGGTAGCCGGTGTCTCCCGGCAACGCATTAGGATCCACACCGAACATGACGATCATATCCGGCCTTTTTTTCTTCAGGTCGTTTTTGCCCGCCATCTCGAAAAGGTTGGCCATGGAAAGCGCCAGCGATGAAAAATCCCGGTGGAAATATACGAAGGCTAGAAGATCGCCCACCTTGGCGGGGAAACAGAACCATTCGCTGGCGTGTATGTTCAGCATGCCAGGGGTCACTTTGTCTATCGGGCCAAAGGAGCCTTTGCGTGTGTTCGACGCCGGATACAGGATAAGCGGGGGGAAGATGAGAGTGTTTCGCACGAAAGGGATCTGCTTCAGGAATGAGAGCTTCTTCGGGCAATCCCAGTCGATTTTGCGGACCAGCATCGACAGGTTGGCGAACGCGGGCATCTGGCGGAACGAACGCAGGTTCCCCTCCAGGTTGTCGCTGATGCGCCTTTGTGTCTGCAGGATTACGTTCTTCAAGTCCTCGTTGGCTTTTACGAATTGGGCGTAGTGCAGATCGTCGTTGATCTCTGTGTCCCGCTTGGGAACCTCCATATAGGCGATCCGCTCCAGCTTCAGCCAGAAGTTGTACAGAAGATCCTTCAGCTCTATAAACCGCACCTGGTCATTGAGCATGCGCTGGTATTCAGGCGCCATGGTGGAAATCTCTTTGGCGGAGTGGGTGGCCAGCAACCGGAAGATGTTCACCAGCCCGGTGGTCATCTGTTTCTGGTTTTTGCCGGGAAAACCGAGCGTCAGAAGCTCGTATACGGTGTCCTGCCTGCGCACTACCCGCCGGACAAACCGGCGCACCACCTCGGTGAACAACTCGCTGTTGAGCAGCCCCGCTGTGGTGTCGCAGAACACGGAGGAGTAATCGACGATGACCTTACGGTCTGTGATGTAATACGGCTTTCTTCTAGATGGCATGGTATGTTCCCTTACTCCATATACATGTTGTCCCGGTCCAGGCGCGTGTCATGTCTTGATGGCTCTCTCGCGAAAGCCTGGCATACGATACTATAATATAAATCCTGAGGGGATTCTTGGGAATCGCGACCCTGGGGTGTGGGGGCGCGGAGCGGTGATTGTCGTACAACCTCGCATCGCCTATCCGCCATTTCCAACGATAGTGTTTATATTCGCGTCAGAAGCCGTTACTTCTTTCCGCCCTTGCCATGGGTTTTATATATTACATGGATTTTGTTGCGCTGTTTTTTTGTGAGGACTTTCTTCACATCATTCATGGCAATCAGGTTGTTCAGCAGGAACCTGCCTCTCAGGTCGCCCATCTTTTGCGCGTAATCCTTGATGGCGATCTCCGTAACCTTCCCCTGCTTGTAGAGCGACATGTAATTGCTGATGGTGACTTCAATCTCGGCTGATATGGCCGCTTCCTCAGCTTTCGCCTTGATGTATATATCCCCCACCCTTTTCTGTTGGGAATCGTCCAGCCCAATGCCCACCGCGTGCTTGAGCACCTTTTTTATATGCTTGGCGGATTCTCCAGGTATGGAGGGCTTGTGGCTTTCATGGTCACCACCGCCTGGGGAATACTCATCGCTGGTCGCATTAGCTATCGGCGCGGCCAGGAGGAGGCTGGATGCCAGGAAAGCGAAAAATAAAGCCTTGCAGGCTCTGTTAATGGATCGATTTTCTTTAGTCATAATATACCTTTTAACAGATATTGTTTCTTGGAGCCAGATGGCCTTGGAGCGGGCGAATGAAGATATCCCTACTTCTCCCGCGCCTGCTCAATCTTGACAGGCTCGTAAATACAGTAAGGCTCCTCGGCCATATAGTCGCCATTGGTTTCGTAAAAAGCCCTGGCGCGGCACCCCTCGCAAACTTTTTTATACTCGCAGATACCGCACTTGCCCCCCAGCTTGTCCTGGTCACGCAGATCGGCGAACACGTTGGAGTCCTTCCAGATTTCGGAGAAGGACTGCTTGAGCACGTGCCCCGCTTCCACCGGCAGGTATCCGCAGGGGAACACCTCTCCTTTGTGGGAGATGAAGCAGATGCTCTGGCCCGCCAGGCAACCTTTCGTCATGGCGGCCATGCCGTGGGTCTTGGGAGAAATTTTGATCCCATCCGCCTTGGCCCGCTGACGCATGATGCGGAAGTAGTGCGGCGCGCAGGTGGCCTTGGTCTGTATCTTCCCCTCCTGGGAGATGTCGTAGAACCAGTTGAGCACATCCTCATATGTCTCCGCGTCCAGCATGTCGCTCTCGGCGATCTGGACTCCACACCCCACCGGCACCAGCATGAAGATATGCAACGCCTCCACGCCCAGGTCGATGGCGTTTTTGTATAGATTCTTCACTTCATGCACGTTGTGCTTTGCGATGGTGGAGTTGATCTGGGTCTCCATGCCCAGCGCCTGCAGGTTCTTGAGACCACGAATGGCCATGTCGAACGAGCCGGGCAGCTTGCGGAACTTGTCATGGGTGACCGCAGTGGCGCCATCCAGGGAGATGGAGACGCGCTGCACTCCGCTATCCACGATCTTTTGCGCCACTTCCGGAGTCACCAGAGTGCCGTTGGTGGCCAGCGCCACGATGAGCCCCACCGACTTGGCGTAGGCGGCTATTTCATAGATGTCTGGACGGAACAAAGGCTCGCCCCCAGACAGAACCAGGATGCACTTGCTCTCTGCGGCGATGGCGTCAATCATCTGTTTCGACTGTTCCGTGGAGAGGTCGTTTTTCATCATTTCATGGGCGACATCCAGCCTGCGGCAATGGACGCACTCCAGGTTGCACCCGGCGGTGGTCTCCCAGAACACCAGCCGAAGCTGGTCCTTCATCATATACTTATGGGCATGCTTCTGGGCGTCGCCGGAATCCTTGATAGATTCGTAGACTTCCTTTATCACCGCGCCATCGGGGTGGCCGGAGCCGCCCTTGGCGTTGTCTGTTTCCTTATCGGACATTTAATAACTCCAAACTTCGGCGGGATTCCGCCGCTTCTTTGTTTACACTTGCGACTTGGCCAATAGCCTTTCAGGTACGGGGAAATCCTCCCCCTTGGCCTTCAGCTCTGCGCGAACCGCAGGGGTGATACCGCACTCCTCGTCGGAAAGGTAGCACGCCGGATCCGGCGCAGTGGGGTCGTTATACACCAGGTCCGCCCGCACTCGCAACGCGCCGCCACACATAGACAGGTATTTACATTTGGTACATTTACCTTTCAGGTGGTCCAGCCGATTCTTCAACACGTTCATCACTGGGTCTGAAGTGTCCTGCCAAATATCTCCGAACTTTCTCTCCCGTACATTGCCGAAGGAGTGGTGCATCCAGAACTGATCACCATGGACATTGCCCAAAAAGTCGACATCGGCAAAAGAGACACCGGAGGAGTATCTTCCGCCGCCGTTCCACTCCAGCTGTTTTTTCACTTCCGCAGCCATTTCCGGATTTTTCTCCAGCAGCTTCAGGTACAGGTATGGTCCATCCACGTGGTTGTCCACGGTCAGGATGTCTTTCTCCAGGCCGCGCTTGTGATAGTCCTCTGTGCGCTCCAGGATGATGTCCATGGCGGCTCGGGTCTCCTCATGAGTCAGGTCCTCGCTGGAGATCGCTTCGCCCCGGCCAGCGTATACCAGGTGATAGAAGCAGGCGCGCTGGATGCCGGTTTCCTCGATGAAATCGAATATGCCATGGAGGTTCTCGAAGTTATGACGGGTCAGGGTCAAACGCAGGCCCACCTTCTGGTCTACGGCCACGCAGTTTTTGAATCCGCGCATCGCCTTCTCGAAGGCGCCGTCCTTGCCGCGGAACTTGTCGTTCACCTCGCCGATGCCGTCGAGGCTGATGCCGATATAGCTGAACCCGATATCCTTGAGGCGGACAGCGGTTTTGTCGTCGATCAACACACCGTTGGTGGATAGGGTCAGCCGGAGGCCTTTTTGCCTGGCGTGAGTGGCCAGTTCCCATATATCTTTTCGCACCAGCGGCTCGCCACCGGAGAGTAGCAGCGCCGGGATCTGGAACTCGGCCAGGTCATCAATCAGTTGTTTACCTTCCTCGGTGGAGAGCTCACCTTCATAGGCCTTCTCTTCCGAGTCGCTATAGCAGTGGACGCACTTCAGGTTGCAGGTACGAGTGACGTTCCACGCGGTTACAGGCTTTCGCTCGCTGGCGGCCTTTGGCACCACATGGGCGTTGGGCCTGGATTTCATTCCGTGGGATTGCTTGCCATACCGTATGGCGTCCCCTTCGCTTTCCGTGGCGCAATAAAGATGGGAAATTCCGATCATCTACTCAAATCCTTACATTGGCTTTTTTTATCTTCGAGAGCGGCGTTGAATGAAACGAGGCGCCGCCCAGGTGTGAACCACCTATACATGCAATAGCCTACCATTTTGGTAAGGAACTAACAAGAATGATTGTCGTTGGCTAAATATTAATCTTTATGTCTCCAGACAACCGCTGAAGAGAGGCTGGAATCAGGGTCACTTGAAATTCCCGTCAACCCGAACTCCTTGCCTGTGGATAAAGGCCCGGCTGTTACGATAACGATTGACAAGAGACCGAAAATCAGTAAACATAACTGCGTTTTTACCAGAATCTTTATCAGGTAAATCTAATCAAAGCAAGGGTGGCAATTGGAGATTTCTCGTCCAAAATCGGAAGAGATCGCATTCCATTTGGATCCGCGCCAAGGTGGTAAACAAAATTAAAAGCGTGTGAGGAGAGGTATGACAACACAGTTACCGAAGATTATGTGGACCGCGATCGATGAGGCGCCAGCGTTGGCGACGTATTCATTTCTCCCTATTGTTCAGGCGTTTACAAATGGATCGGGCTTTGCCATTGAAACCAGTGATATTTCCCTCACGGGCAGGATCATCGCCAACTTTCCCGATAAGCTGACTGAGAGCCAGAAATTGCCCGACGCATTGTCCGCGCTAGGAGAGCTGGCCAAGACCCCGGAGGCCAATATCATCAAGCTGCCGAACATCAGCGCCTCCCTTCCCCAGCTAAAAGAAGCGATCAAGGAATTGAAGGAAAAGGGGTATGACCTGCCTGACTATCCGGAAAATCCCAGTAATGACGAAGAAAAGGATATCAAGGCACGATACGCAAAAGTGCTGGGAAGCGCCGTCAACCCGGTCCTAAGGGAGGGTAATTCCGACCGCCGTGCCGCCGTGCCGGTGAAGGAATACGCCAAGAAAAACCCTCATCGGATGGGCAAATGGAGTTCCGATTCTAAAACCCATGTGTCCACCATGAGCGCCGGGGATTTCGCTTCCAATGAAAAATCGGTCACCCTGGCCGAGGCCACCAGCGCCAGGATCGAATTCGTGGACGCCGGCGGAAAAGTTACAGTCTTGAAGGAGAAGCTTCCGCTACAGGCCGCCGAGGTGATCGACGGGACCTTCATGAGCAAAAACGCGTTGACGAAGTTCCTGGCCGAGCAGATGGATGACGCCAAGGCCAAGGGTGTGCTCTTCTCCCTGCATATGAAAGCCACCATGATGAAAATCTCCGACCCGATAATCTTCGGCCACACCGTCCGGGTTTACTATAAGGATGTTTTCGAAAAACATGCCGATACCATCAAGGAATTGCATGTCAACGCCAACAACGGGCTGGGAGACCTCTACTCCAAGATAAAGAGCCTCCCCGCCGATAAGCAAAAAGAGATCGAAGCGGACATCCAGGCCTGCTACAAAAGCCGACCTTCGCTGGCCATGGTGAACTCCGATAAAGGAATCACGAACCTGCATGTCCCCAGCGACATTATCATCGACGCGTCCATGCCAGCCATGATCCGTGAATCGGGGAAAATGTGGGGCCCGGATGGAGAGCTGGCCGACACTAAAGCGACGATCCCTGATCACAGCTACGCCAGCCTTTACCAGGAGGCGATCGATGACTGCATAAAGCATGGCGCCTATGATCCTGCCACCATGGGGACCGTTCCCAACGTAGGGTTGATGGCGCAGAAGGCGGAGGAGTACGGCTCCCACGACAAGACTTTCGAAGCCCCGGGAAACGGGACTATCCGTATAGTAGACTCCTCGGGTAAATCCATCATTGAGCATACCGTGGAGGAGGGGGATATCTGGAGAAGCTGCCAGGTGAAGGACGCTCCCATCCGCGATTGGGTGAAGCTGGCTGTCACCCGCGCGAGGGCCACGGGCGCTCCGGCGGTTTTCTGGCTGGACAAAACCAGGGCCCACGACGCCCAGCTTATCGAAAAGGTGAACCGATACCTGAAAGATCACGACACCTCCGGCCTGGATATCAAAATCATGCCAGTGGCGGAAGCGGCGAAACTCTCGCTGCAAAGAATGCGGGATGGAAAAGACACCATATCCGTCACCGGAAACGTGCTGAGGGATTACAATACCGACCTGTTCCCGATCCTGGAGCTTGGAACCAGCGCAAAGATGCTCTCCATCGTGCCACTGATGCAGGGGGGAGGGTTGTTTGAGACAGGCGCTGGCGGCTCCGCGCCGAAACATGTCCAGCAGTTTGTGGAGGAAGGTCACCTTCGGTGGGATTCCCTCGGCGAATTTTTGGCCCTGGCCGAATCGCTGGAGCACCTGGGAATTTCCACTGGCAACAAAAAAGCCAAAGTGTTCGCCAAGACTCTGGGGCTGGCAAACGCCGAGTTCCTGGACAGCAACAAATCGCCTTCCCGCAAGGTCCATGAACTGGACAACCGGGGTAGCCATTTCTATCTGGCTCTCTACTGGGCCAAGGCTCTGGCCGCGCAGACCGATGACAAAGAGCTTGCGGATCGTTTTTCCAAAGTGGCCAAGGAGCTTTCCGATAACGAGAGCAAGATCGTGAAGGAACTGAACGCAGCCCAGGGATCGCCGGTGGATATCGGCGGATATTACCGCCCTGTATTTGACAAGGTGTCGAAGGCGATGCGCCCCAGCGCCACCCTCAACGCTATTGTGGACAGTATCTAGGAGGAGAGTAAAGCTCGGCCCGAAAGGGTCGATTTGATCGATCATATTAAGCGCGCCTGCGGAGGCCTGTCTGGCTTTCCGGGCGCGTTTTTTTTGCGAGTGGAATCGAGCCGGTGAAGTGTTGCCATAAATCACAGGGTATGTTTTACTTAGGGACAATATCCGCCAATAATACATATTTGGGAGTCCGAGAACATGGATAACACAATAAAACTTGTAGGACGAATCATGATAGCCGGGCTTTTCGCCTGGGCCGCCATCCGGGAGGTGATGAATCCCTCGCAGATCATGAGCGGTGTGAAATCCTCTGGCCTGCCGGCGCCGGGGCTCTTCTTTGTTATCATCCTGGTCCTGCTGGTGGCTTCCTCCTTCATGGTAATCGCAGGATATCGCGCCAGGCAGGGGGCTCTTGGTTTGCTGATCATTTTTGTGTTGGCCACGTTCGTGCTTCAGATAGATATAGGCGGGGGAGGCCTCGGCTCTTTGTTTGGGGGCAAGAATTATGGCCCGCACCTAAAGAACCTGGCAATCGCAGGAGGGCTGTTGTATATCTACGCCTCGGGAGCGGGCAAGATCGGGATGAACAAGGGATAAGCAGAACCAGGCCCGGTGAAATGGGCTTACGCCTTCAGAAAGAGGCTCCTCGTTCCGCCAGGTTTATACCCCGCCCAGCAGTGATGTGGAGGAGATAAGCCCCATCGGCTTGCCACCCACTTCCACAATAAGGTGTTTGACACCCGATTTGGCCATCTTAGCCCTGGCTTCGAATATGGAACTCTCGCCGTTGATCAGGTGGATTTCCGGGATCATGATATCTTCAACACTCACCTTTGATGGGTCCTTGGCCTCCGCCACCACCTTGGTGACAATATCGTTATCTGTGACGATGCCGACCATCTTCTCGTTCAGGTCGACGATTATCACACTGCTCACCTTGTGAGCCTCAATCATCCTGGCCGCTTCAGTCACCTTGGAGTCCTTGGCGGTTTTCACGATGTCGCGGTTCATAAGATCTTTGACAGCCAGGAGAGTGTTGACAGAGGACATACTGCACCCAAAAATATAGTTATTTCATTTTCGCATTATCCTAATACATTTCTCATCTTCGGGCAACTTTTAACTGAATTTGAAAATGGACAACGTTTTTTCTCATATGCCTGAAATACAAGCCCTTCCCCGCCTCACCCGCCGAATACTGTAAAGTCCTCATTTGGAAACAGGTTATGTGTATTTTCCAATTCCTCCAAAAATAGGGAGTCCACATTCCCGACCATAACCTGGGAGAACAGCTTGTTGAAATTCGCCAGCCCATCCTCCACCCTTCTCGTGGCGTATCCTTTCATGGCGCCGGTTTTCATCATGAACGGCCAGTCGCTGCTTTGCGCCAGCATCAGCTCCCGGGCGGCCTGGTCCAGCGCCCTTCTGGTCAGGGGCGCCGCCGTGGAATACATCCCCGCCATAGAAGCCATTCGATCCGCAGCTTTGTGAAGATGGCGGTATATCCAGTCGTTGGAATCGTCCAGCCACATTTCCGACTGTCCACCCAGCCCCCACGACGATGGCGCTGGCGTGGCATTGTTAATCGCCGGATGGCGGGTAAGGTATTCCTCCGCCGTCACCATCTCCATGGCTTTATGCCCCGCCGCCTTGCGGATCAGCTCTTCCAGAAAAACCACTCCCTCGTGCCACCAGTGGCCGAAAAGCTCCGCGTCAAAAGGCGCCACGAACAAAGGAGGCATATCCATCATCCCTTCCGCAGCCTGAGCCTGGGCCAGGCGAGAGTGGTAAAAATCGGCCGCATGCTCCGCCGCCAGGGCGCGCCCAGCCT
>JAOUNV010000021.1 GCA_029880775.1 Nitrospinota bacterium
TGTCCTTCTTGCCTTAAGAAAAAGCAGTCCTCAAAGAAGTGAAATCTAAGAAAGAATCGTTAACCTTTTTGGCTCACGTTTTCAGCCCACCATTCCACCATTGACATGTTGCCGCCTGGGGTTTTTAATTTAGTAAATCACTAACAGGTAAGCTGACCTCTGGAGCGGAGCGATGAAAATACCAACTACCTTGAAACATAAGCCCGTTATCGTCGTAGAAAACTACGGTGAGGTTGATGGCCGCAATGCCTACAAAACTGACGCCCAGGGGCTCTCTCTCGGGCTCGCCCAGTGGAATGATCGCGGGAAAGTCGATATCTCCGCCAAAGTATGGCGGCATACCGGCGAAAAATGGTCCCGTCAGTCGGAGGAGCTTCCGCCTCACCGGGTCCTGGATTTGGCGATTCTGGTGTGTCGCTCACGGCAGTACTTTTCGGAAGAAGCTTATCACCATAAAAAGCTCTACGACGAGAACAACACACGGATCGATCGGGTGCCGCTGCAGGGCGACGCCATGACAGTGGAAGTGTGCACGGAGAATCCGATGCTCGACGAAGACATCGCGCTGTTCCAGAAAGCGCTGGGCGAAGATGACGAATTGGTGGGTGAGCGGATGAAAGTGCTGGGCGGGATACTGCGCACATTGGGGTATTAAGCCACGAAACCACTGTCCACCTCAGTTGAGTCCGTGTACCCACACGTGGGTTGTATACCCGCTCGCGGGTTGTAAACAGGCTAGCCTGCCCGCTAGCGGGCTACAAAACCGCTAGCGGTTCAACTCCCGCTTCACCCCATCCAACAGCGCCGTTATTGTGGCAAGGGGGTTGTTTGGCCTATAGTATCGTTATTGTGGTACAGGATCGGGTTGGCAAAGAGCAATACTTATGACGGCACTGGAAGGGATAGGCGGAAAGATCCGCAGGCGGCGCGAGGAGCTGGGCTTAAAGCAGGCGGACATCGCCTCCGCCCTGCAGCTCACCGCCCAGGCGGTCTCCAAATGGGAACGGGGCGAGAACGCGCCAGACATCACCCTGCTGGGCCAGCTTTGCCGCATCCTGGGGGTCTCTGTGGATTGGCTTTTGGGCCTTTACGAGGAGAACAAGGATGTGTTCGAGGCCACGGTGCTGGTCTCTGGTGTGCGCGGATTCGCCCGTAAGGCCGCCTCCATGCCCCCGGCGGACGTGGCGGCGTGGGCCAACGGATTCTTCTACCACCTCACGGAGGCTGCGTTGAAACATGGCGGTGTGCCGGTGAAGCAGATCGGCGACGGCATGCTTTGCTTCTTCTCCGGCGCGAGGCATGGGGACAGGGCGGTGGCCGCCGCCAGGCGGGCTGTGGAGACGGGCAGGGATTCCATGACAGTGGCGCTGGTCCGCGGCGAGGTGTACTTAGGGTCACTGGGGCACCCAGACTATACCCATCCGGACATCATGGGCAGCACTGTGAACGTGGCGTTCCTGCTGTTGGCCGCCGATGGCTCTGGAGCCGTCGGCTCTGGAGCCGTCGGCTCTGGAGCCGGTGAATCGGATAGCGACACCAGCGTCATCACCGCCACCGCCAATGTGGTGGAAAATCTGGAGGAAAAGGCGCCGTTTGCCGGGCCTTATAAAAGAAATATCAGCCTTCTGGGCCGCGATGTGGCGGTGTATGAGATCAGGGTTTGATAACAGTTGAACAATAATTATTTAAGGAGAACGAGAAGATGGGCGCTGTAGCTGAAGCGACGAAAGATTACATCATTAAGGACATCGCGCAGGCGGACCTGGGCCGCAAGGAGCTGGATATAGCCGAGCACGAGATGCCGGGGCTGATGGCCACCCGCGAAAAGTATGGCAAAGAAAAACCGCTGAAGGGTGTGCGGATTACAGGCAGCCTGCATATGACCATACAGACCGCTGTGCTGATCGAGACGCTGGTGGAGCTGGGCGCCGATGTGCGCTGGGCCTCGTGCAACATATTCTCCACCCAGGATCACGCCGCCGCCGCCATCGCCGCGACGGGTGTGCCGGTCTTCGCCTGGAAGGGGGAGACCCTGGAAGAGTATTGGGACATGACCCTCAACGCGCTCTCTTTCCCAGACGGCAAGGGGCCGCAGCTTATCGTGGATGACGGCGGAGACGCCACCCTGGTGATCCATCGTGGATACGCCGCGGAAAAGGACCCGTCCATCCTGGACGAGCCGACCGACAACAAGGAACTGCAAATCGTCAATAACCTGCTGAAGAAAACCTTGAAGGAGCGCCCCGGCTTCTGGGCCAATGTGGTCAAGGACTGGAAGGGCGTCTCTGAGGAGACCACCACCGGCGTCCACCGGCTGTACCAGATGATGGAGCGGGGCGAGCTGCTGGTGCCTGCTATCAACGTCAACGACTCCGTGACCAAATCCAAGTTCGACAACCTGTATGGCTGCCGCGAGTCGCTGATCGACGGCATCAAGCGAGCCACCGACGTGATGGTGGCGGGCAAGGTGGCCGTGGTGTGCGGCTATGGCGATGTGGGCAAGGGATGCGCCCAAGCCCTGCGCGGCATGGGCGCGCGGGTGATCGTGACGGAGATCGACCCGATCTGCGCTCTGCAGGCGGCGATGGAAGGTTATCGCGTGACCACGGTGGAGGACGCCCTGCCGGAGGCGGATATATACGTCACCACCACGGGGAATAAGGACATCATCACCCTGGAGCATATGAAGAAGATGAAGAACCAGGCGATCGTCAGCAACATCGGGCATTTCGATAACGAGATCCAGGTGGAAAAGCTGGACGAGTTCGCCGGCGCCAAGAAGACCAACATCAAGCCGCAGGTGGACAAGTACACCTTCGACGATGGGCGTGAAATATACATGCTGGCAGAAGGACGGCTGGTGAACCTGGGCTGCGCCACGGGCCACCCAAGCTTCGTGATGAGCAACAGCTTCACCAACCAGACGCTGGCGCAGATCGACCTGTGGAAGAACAACTACGATGTGGGTGTCTACACCCTCTCCAAGGAGCTGGACGAGGAAGTGGCCCGCCTGCATCTGGGAAAGATCGGCGTGAAACTGACCACGCTTAGCAATGATCAGGCGGATTACCTGGGCGTGCCGGTGAACGGGCCGTACAAGCCATCGCACTACAGGTACTAGATTCGAGCCTTCATTCGCATAAGAAAGTCAACGTCGGGTGTCATCTTCATAGTGAGCGAGGTTACTCAAGCCTCGCTCACTATGGTATATCTCTCAGGTCGTAATTATTCCCATTAAACCATTGAGCGCATAATGGATTTTTACAGCCCCAGTTCAACTTCAACATAAATAATTATATTGATTTTGTCATTGAAGCGGATGAATCACTTAACGGTAAAGTTCGAATATCACAATATAGTCGTGGTTTTATTTTCGCGGATTTAAATTCATCAAAGTCCCGAAGGATCAGAAGGCTAAATGCATATCCTCCTAACAATATGAATGGTATCCCTCAAAGTGACTGTGCGGCGGGATAAAATTAAACGACGCGAAAAACGGGATCGTGAAACAACGGGCAACAGGTTTTTCAAGGCGCCTAGACCTGTGACCCATTAAATAATGGTAGGCGGAGAGGGGATCGAACCCCCGACATCCAGCTTGTAAGGCTGGCGCTCTCCCAGCTGAGCTATCCGCCCATTTATTTGATCACCGGCGCTTTCATAAATTTATGGAAGATAAGTAAAGCGAAATCGCTCCGTTATTCTCCTTCAGGCCTGGAAAACATCGCTATTCTACACTGCCCCGACGCAAAAGCAAATTCTTCTTTAAAAGAGTGACGTGGGGCAGTCGCCTCCAATCCGCTGGCCACGATGATGGCCGGCGCCCTGCTGGTGATATGGCGCTGAGCCTTTTCACAATGTCGACCCAATACCGAAACAAGGCCCATGGCATTCCTCCGGCTGCAAAAGAGATACCTGATGGATGTGTGGTATGATGCGGGCGTATAAGTAAATATCTGAAATACTTTCTTGTCATTTTTCTATTTGTGGTGGCTTACGCTATCCTGTTGATTCCCAATTATTTCCTGGCCCAGAAGATATTGCGGTTGGAGGAGCACCACCACATTGATATCAAGGATAAAATAGTTCCCGTTCGTTTGCCTTTGGTCCTGAAATACGAACTGGGCGAGCGGGCCACTGAAAACCCCGCTGTGGCAAAAATAATTGAGCAGGCGGGCTTGAGCCCTGGCGATGCGGCGGCTCTCCCATCGGAACATCCGGAGCTAGTGGACATAGAGTGGGTAAGACGCGCCAATCCATACCCGCCACTCCTGTATGGATATTACAGTACCGGCTACCATTATGGTTTTGTGTCTTTCGGATATATGGGAGTGGATGACGATTACCACCAGATCACTTTTTATCGGGGTGAGGCGGACAGCACCCCCTCATTATTTATTCCTAAAACCAGAGGATCCCAAACTGGCTGGGGTGATTATTTTATTGAATACACGGTATACCTGACGAGCAATTCATTTAAGAACTCTACCCGCGACACTTTGGCTTCTGGGAAAGCAAGGGAGCTTTCAAGCCCACTTTATCCGCCTGACATCGACAGGATAGACTGGAATACATATGAGGGAGGAAGCTATAACGGGTTTGAGGAAATAATCATGGCTTTGATTGGTCCCATATTGGAACTGGGGTTGATCGCATTTTTCTACATGATCTACAGCGCAGGCTACCGGCGCGGCTCTATGCGCTCTGCTGGCCTGCAAGATGGCTCCGTCTGACATAACCTCGCACAAGAAAACGGCCTAAGCGCGCAAGGAGGCAAGACCGCTTTTCAAGCCGCCCCATTGGGGGAGGTGACGGGTTGTTTGAAAACGCCATCCGGAGCATTTGCGCCCCGGACGGCGAGACTCTCCTGTTAACTTCCTGCTAGAGTTTCCCCTGCCCGGTTCTACTTTTTCTTGGCTGGCGTAGCGGCCACACCTGGCATTCTGGTGATATTGCTATCCCCCAGGATGGCGAAGGCGCCTTCAAGGCTTCCGGCTCCACCACTCCCCTGCACCAGGATGCGAGGGACTTTCACTATATTCGGGTTCTCCTTGGCCGCCGCCAGCACTTCCTTGACGATGGCCAAGTGCATCGTCCGCTCCGGCCCCAGCACCTGGGCCTGGGCCTTCTGCCCATCGGCGATAGCCCGCAGCCGCGCCTGCTCACCCTCACCTTTCAGCTTCAACGCTTCTTTCTGGAACTGGGCCGCTTTTCGTTCGATCTCCGCTTTCATCAAGGTGCCTTGCTGATCCGCTTCCGCCTTCGATTTTTCAGACTCGATTCGCTTCTCCTGCGCCACTCGCTCCTGCGTATATGTCTGCTCCATCTGGGTGGCCAGCTGCTCCCGGCGACGCGCCACCAGCAGCTCCGGCGGGATCACCGGATCGCCGAATCGAATCTCCGTGACGGTGACGCCTGTTTTTTCCGCCTCCACCTGAATGGCCGCCAGCACGGCGTCCTCCAGTTGTTGCCGCCTATCCTGCAGGTCCAGCACTTGCCGCACATCACCCTTTTCCGCTTTCCCCGGGTGGCTCTGCACATTGGAGCCGGTCACGTTTCGCACGATGCTACGCACCTTCGGTGTGATGATCTTCTCTTCCACTTCATGCAGCCCCCCCACCGACGCCACCACGAATGGCGCGTCCTCCGGCTTCACCTGGGCCAGGATGCGGATCTCCTGAGGCACTTCCCACCCTTCTACTCGCAAGATCACCGCGTCTGCGGCGGCGTGCTCCGGAACCGGGATCACCTCTTTGCGCTCCGACTGCTCTATGGAGCCGTCTTGGCGCACTTTCAGGTCTATAAAGCGCCGGGTGTATCCGCCGGCGTATTCCCATCTTTGCACGCGAGTGTCCACCAGGTGTATCTCATAGGCTTTCTGGTTCAGGTAATATCGCCCAGGCAGGAAGACCTGGTTCCACACACCCCGACATCCTTTCGGCACCAGCGGCACAGTCAGGGAGCGGTCCTCCATGATGATAGGCTCGCATTCCTCCATCGGCCTGGTGGCGATATTGGATTTAATGACTCCCACAAAACCGGCCGGCACGTTGGTGGCCCTGAATTGATCCCCTTTGGTCCGCACCTCGAACAGGTAACGGTTGATGCGATACTTGCCAGGCTTCAGCACTGTGGACTGAGGACCCTTTTGGCCGGGAGGGATGCCCTCCTTGCCATTGATAAACACTTCCGGATCGAGCATTTCCTCGATCCGCTCATCCGGCCATGCGCTGGCCAGAAGCTGGTTTTCCCCCAGAGGCTTGCCATCCTTTGCCACGATGAAGCCATAGCTCCCCTCCGGCACTTCTATGATGGGCAACTGCTCCACCTGGTACAGCACCTTTAACAGCAGGATAATGTGCAGCCCCGGTGGGAGAATCCGCGCCTGGGGCCCCATCTCTCCATTGGCGGCGATGATCCTGCCCGGCGCCAGGCTACTTCCCAAAAACACCTTTTTCAGGTGGCCTGTTTTGTTGGAATCCACGATCACGAACGAGGTGCTCAACAGCGCCATCACCAGCGCGCCCACCGCGCCTGCGCGGATGAAAAACGGAATGTAACCGGCCAATGACTTGTTTTGCAAAAGACCGGAAGTGATTAAAACTGGCGCGATCCTTTCGGCCAAAACCGCCATAAGCAGCAAGCCGACTATGATGACGAGATAAAAGATTAAAGAACCCATGACCATCCCCCAGCAATATGCCTCGCCTGTTCAGGCGCAGACCTCTGTTACCACCACCGCCGAGGGCCAGCCAGCCTCCGGCGTAATGGATGGCATTATACAGCGCGAGGGAAATAATCGACAAAGTTATCTGACACGCCGAGGCGCCAGCGGCTTTAAGGCCACGTTTCGCTCTGGGGGGAGTCGTAGTATTCCACCCACTCAAAGCCGAGCCACCCCGGCCTGGTGTATACGATAACTTCGGAGACGTTAGGTTCCAGCGTTTTGTAGAGCGCCTGGTGTATTCTCACCTGGAAGTATTTGCCGTCTGGAGTCCACGGCTTGACGACCATAGAATAGTCGGGCGTTGATTCGTTGGAGCCTGCCGCCAGGAACTTGTCCGCCACTAGGGCGATATGCTCTGTGGCGAAGCTTTCGTCCTGAGTGCCGTTGAGCACGATCACCAAATAATATCCGTTGTAAATGAATAGCGGCGCGGCCAGGACGCTGGAGAGCAAAAAGTGTTTCCACGAGCCTGTGCTCCCCCGCATCAGCAGAAAAAATACTATGGCTATAAAAATCGCCAGCGCCACCAGTGAATGCGTCAGAGCGTACTGAAAAACCGCAGGCTCATCCACAAGATCGCTGTAATCCATTTTCATAAGGGTAAGCACACCGATGGAATTCATCATGAGGAATAGAAAGCCATAAATAAATATAATTTTCCCCAGAAAGGAGTCCAGCTTGGCCGACACAGCCGGCTTGGGCATAGGCTTGGCGGGTGGATTATCCTTTTTCAGGTTGATCCTGTAGTAAAAAGGGACTTCCTTTTCCGGGGCTTGCTCCTCGGGAGTCGCTTGCCCATCCGCCTCGCCGCCTAAATCGTTTTCCGGTCTATTCTCCAAAGTATTTCCCATTTTAAACCACTAAATTATCAAAGTTAATATTAAGTACCAGGGATGGCGTAAAACGGGTATACAAGCCGCTTAACGCCTCAAATGAGAGTGAAGCCAAGTCTTAAAAATGCGCCCCAGGTGAGGAAACTGACTTCCACTTGCCGGGTATCACGTGAATACTCGAACTGTGCGCCCAGAGAAACAAACAGTCTTTTGTACAGATCATAATCAAGCGATGACCGGATAGCAAAAGCCTGCAAATTGCCCGGATGACCAAAATTACCTGGAAAACTGTCGTGATAATCCACACTCATTGTGGATGGGCCGTTTCCGTCCTGGAAATTCTCCACCGAGTGATTATACCCTGTAAGGGAGAGTACAGGGGCGGATATTTCGACCAAAAGATGAGTTCTGTCGCCAAAGGAGCGAGCCATGGCCATGGCCAGGCCTGTGGAAAAGCTGAACGCCGAATATAGATCCTGGTTCCGGTAAATATAAGACCTGTATCCGCGCCCACCCATCCCCAGCTTCACACCCAGGTATATCGCTCCGGCGCCTTCCGGGCCCCAATCCGATATTTTCTTCCCCCCTGAAAATTCAAGACCGGCGTTATAAATCTGGTCCGTTGTATCGGGTCCCTTGGCGCCACTGCTGTCCCCTTCGCTCCAGTCCGCGGCGTAAATGCCATACCTCACCACGATAAAGCCATGCTTACCGGTCCTGATGAATGAAGCCTCAAACCCAGACGCGCCAGTAGATAAATCACCTTCTTCCCCCAGGCTTTCGTTCACCGTTGACTGATTATACAAAAAACCTAATGCCAGACTTTTTCCTTCATAAGAAGATTCAGCAAAAGCCTGAGACACAGACAGAATCAGAATCAGCGCGATGGGGGAAACCAGAAAACCACAAATGAACCTGTTGAGTGGCCTTTTTTTAGCACGCATCGATTCCGCTCCTGATTATAATGTTAACGCCTGAACATTATGAAAGCTTGGCATATGGCTGTCAAACATACCTTTCTCGATCCCTCCGGTCCCCAATACATTGCAACGGCGGTGAAAACCATTTAAGATTAGGGGTTCGTTACGCATATTATAGATCAATAAAATGAACGAAGAAAAACCGAAAAGAAAATTCTCCAGGATAGAGCGCCTGCCACCATATGTGCTGGCGGAGGTGACAAACCTGCGCGCCATCGCCCGCCGGGCTGGCGAGGATATCATAGACTTCGGCATGGGAAACCCGGACATGCCCACCCCAGATCATATAGTGGAAAAGCTGGTGGAGGCGGCCCGCAAACCACCCAACCATCGCTACTCCGCCAGCCGGGGCATCACAAAGCTGCGCCATGCCATATGCGACTGGTACCGGCGCAAGTTCGATGTCTTCCTGGACCCGGAGAGCGAGGCCATCGTCACCATCGGCAGCAAAGAAGGGATCAGCCACTTGATGCTGGCCATCACCGCGCCGGGGGACTCTGTGCTGGTGCCGTCCCCCACATACCCGATCCACGCCTACGCCGTGGTCATCGCCAATGGTGACGTGATCAACGTGCCGCTGACCAAGGATGACGACTTTTTTACGAACCTGACCATAGCTTTCGAGCGGACCTGGCCCAGGCCGAAGGCGATGTTGCTCAACTTTCCGCACAATCCCACCACTGTGTGCGTGGACCTGAACTTTTTCGAGAAAGTGGTGGATTTTGCCAAAAAGCATGACGTGATGGTGGTTCACGACCTGGCCTACGCCGAGATATCCTTCGACGGCTATCAGGCGCCTTCGTTTCTGCAAGTTCCCGGCGCCAAGGATGTGGGCGTGGAGATGTATACCCTCTCCAAGTCATACAACATGCCTGGATGGCGGGTCGGATTCTGCGTGGGTAATCCGGAGATGGTATACGCGCTCCAGCGGATCAAAGGATACCTGGACTATGGAATGTTTCAGCCGATACAAATCGCCAGCATTATAGCGCTCAATGGTCCCCAGGATTGTGTGGACGAAATCAGGAACACATACCAGAGCCGCCGCGATGTGCTGGTGGATGGGCTCAACCGGATCGGGTGGGAGATCGAAAAACCGATGAGCACCATGTTCGTCTGGGCGCCGATCCCGGAAAAGTACAAGGATATGGGGTCGCTGGAGTTTTCCAAGCTGCTGCTGGCCAAGGCGAAAGTCGCCGTCAGCCCCGGAGTAGGCTTCGGCGATGGCGGTGACGGATTCGTGCGCATCGCCCTGGTGGAAAACGAGCATAGAACCCGTCAGGCGATCCGCGGCATCCGCGACGCGCTGAAACTTTAAGGAATGGCGCCATCATGAAACCTGTACGTATCGGATTAATAGGCTTGGGAGCGGTGGGAAGCCAGGTGGCGCGGATCCTCACAGAGGAGGCCGAATCCCTGCAAGCCAGAGCCGGGATACCCCTGCGGCTGGTGAAAGTGGCCGTCCGCGACACGGGAAAGAAAAGGGGTTTCACTCCGGATAGCGGCCTGCTCACAACAGAGCCTTTCGATGTGGTGAACTCTCCAGAGGTGGATATCGTGGTGGAGCTGATCGGCGGGGAGGACCCTGCCTTCGACCTGGCCATGGCCGCCGCCCGAAAGCGAAAAGGATTCGTCACCGCCAACAAGCTGCTGCTGGCGCTGCGAGGGGCGGAAGTCTTTTCCGCCTTCGAGAAAAGCGGCGCCCGGCTGGGGTTCGAGGCGGCGGTGGCTGGCGCCATACCCATCATCCGCTCCATCCGCGAAAGCTTTTCCGGCGATCAGGTGGAGCTGATCCAGGGAATCGTCAACGGCACCGGCAACTATATATTAAGCCGCATGACCGACGAGGGGAGCCGGTTTGAAGACGTGCTCAAAGACGCCCAGGCGCTCGGTTACGCCGAGGCGGACCCCACCTTGGATGTGGAGGGGATAGACTCCGCCCACAAGGTCGCCATCCTGGCGGCGCTGGCTTTCGAGACCATGGTCGATTTCTCCGACGTATACACCGAAGGGATAACCAATATCACACCGGAGGATATAATCAGCGCCAGGGAGCTTGGGTATCGGATCAAGCTTCTGGGAGTGGCAAGGAGAGTGGATGACACCATCAGCTTGCGGGTTCACCCCACAATGCTGCCCCAAAAGGACCTGATGGCCAATGTGGATGGCCCCTTCAACGCCATCCATATACTTTCCAGCCAGGCGGGAGCGAGCACTCTTGTGGGCCGGGGCGCCGGAGGAGGCCCCACCGCCACAGCCGTGCTCTCCGATATCGTGTCGATGGCCAGAGACATCGCCTCTGGCGCAGGCGCGCGAATGGCGCCACTGGGCGCTCCCGTGGGGGGGATGGACAAGCTCCCGGTGATCCCCATAGATGAGCTGGAGTCGGAATATTACCTTCGCTTCACCGTGCCGGACCGGCCAAACGTGCTGGCGCAGATCGCCGGAGCCCTGGGGGATAATGGCATATCCATAGCCTCCATGATCCAGCGTGAGAGAAAGGAAAATCAGCCTGTGAGCGTGGTGCTGATGACTCACAACGCCGTGGAGGCGGACATGAAAAAATCGCTGGCCCACATCGAATCGTCCGGCATTTGCCTGGCGCCAACAATGATCATAAGGATAGCCGAAAATGGCCGGGACTAAATATGTGATACTCCTCGGCGATGGCATGCCGGACTGGCCTATCGAAGAGATGGGCGGCAAAACCCCGCTTGCCCTGGCCGCCACCCCAAACCTGGACAGGATGGCTCGCGATG
>JAOUNV010000181.1 GCA_029880775.1 Nitrospinota bacterium
GGGAGGATTGTTACGCCTCCCCGTGGTCGCCTGACCACGGGCATTTATCGGTTATTGTGTGCAACGTCCGAGGTTCCTGACACCTCAGGTAACGAATTTATTGAAGCGGCGTTATTAAAAATACTCCTACATCAACTTTCTGAATGTACAACAGAGGGCCCGAACATGCATTTCCCACCTCTGCACCATCCCCTATATTCTCCAACATTACCTCCCGAGTTATCGCATAACCACACTTATCACTCTCTTTATAATGCGTAACCATAGCCTCCACTAAACCATCTTTCTTGTTCCAGTACCTGCTTGGGTATCTAATTCTGATATCGTATTCAAGACTAACCGGGGGTGAGCCCTCGCCACTTAATGACAGCTCTCCGGACGTGCCTTGAAATGTGTACCATTCTAGGTAGTGAAAATTATCACCATCGTAAACGTCGGGGGTAAGCCAAACAATATGAGCACTAGATTTTCCTATCCACCATCCATTACCAAGATCATAAAACTCCGTATCCACATTTAAATCCTTCCCCGCCCACGGTAAGGGCCTAAGGATACCATCCACGTAAAGCCCATCCTGATGAGAATAGATAAGGTCAATAGCTTTGTTCTCTTTCTGAACTGTAAAGTCAATCCAGGCTCTGATATCCTGCATGACTTGGCTTGTAACGATTGACGCCTTTACGCACCTTTTTTTGCCCTGATAACAAGAAAGCAACGTCTTGCCGCCCTCAGATGATCCATCTCCGTTTCCCCCTCCATTACCGCTACAAGAGGATAAAATGAAAGCAATGCATAGGGCGCTGCTCAAACTGAATTGTAGAACTCGACTATGCATGCTGTTTTCCTCTCCAGGTAGTTTGGCAGATATAAACAAGTAGAGCGCGTAGTACTGCTTTTATCGCGTGGGAGCAAGTGAAACTGTCCCCGTGGTATGGTCAGGCGACCATGTGGAAGTTGCAACGCGAGATGCTTCGCTTCGCTCAGTATGACGGTGGAAAGCAACATTACCTTATAACGTCATTCTGAACGGAGCGCGAGCGATGTGAAGAATTTTGCGCGCCGTTATAACCCCCACATTGGTCTCCCCCATGGGCCGCCGGTCTACCCGAGTACTTTTTGCAGCTTCAGGTAGTGGACGATTACGGTGGCCATGGTGTCCACCGTGCAGTGGGCGTTGTTTAGCGTCACGGTGTACAGGGCGCTGTCGCGGGAGTCGTAGCCTGTGAAGTCGGCCATGAACTTGTCGCGGGTGTCCTGGTTATCTTCGATCTTTCGTTCCGCATCTTCGCGGCTGAGCTTGAACATCTGTTCCACCCGGCGCAGCTTCCACACATGCGGGGCGGTGATCCGTATATGGACACCGTAGAACTTTTCCGGGTCCAACTGGTGGGTGATCACCTGGGCGCCGGCGCCCAGTATGACGCAGTGTCCTTTGTCGGCCATGTTCAGGATGAAGTTTTTCATCTTTCGGAACACATGGGACGAGTGGGATTCCAGGTATGTGGGCACCAGGGCGTCCACGAACCAATCCTTGAAGGTCCACTTTTGCTCGGAGATTTCGTGGACCATCTCCTGATCCAGTTCCTCATCGGCCACGATCTGCTCGATCATCTGCCGGGTGAAGAGGTTCCATTGGCCCGGAGCTTCTTTCTCCAGCAGTTCCATGACTTTCTGGGCCAGTTCCCATCCCTCGCACCCGTAGTCCCGGGAAATGGTTACGAAAAAGGTTTTTTTCTTCGTTCCGGAATCCTGTTCCTTTTTCCGCTTGGCGATCCAGTCGCGAAAAAACTTCAGGTCGATAACTTCTTCCGGGAAATGAGCTCCCTTCATATGTGCTGGCCCCTCAACTTATCCAATAGGTTTATGGTTAACCCCCGCTCCCACACGGTGGCTCTTACACTTAAGATACATTAAATGGAGAGCGATGGTAAACAAAGAAGGGAATTATATGAAAAAATATTGAAGTTTGCCATGGGTTTCACGGCTTAAAGCACAAAAAACCCGGCCGGGAAGATAGATCGGCCGGGTGGAGGAAGGGTCAGGTGGGTCAAGTCACCTTTTGGCGAGCCTAGCCTGGGCCTTTGGGGTTTCTTTTTGCAGTTTCTTCTCACCTGTGATTTCACCCCATCCGGCCATGGCCAGAGCCTGGGAGCTTCTGTGGCCGGTTTTGGCCTTGACTGTCGGTGGGACCAATTCAGTTACCCTCCTTGAGATCAAAGTGTTGGGGCGGGGGGAGATGGCGCGGGCTCCGCACAGGAGGAGCGTATCGGGACATTATGTGTCCCCGGAAAGGTCACACATTGATTTGCGGAAGTATGAGAGGATGTTGTGATAAATTGAAGCTTGCAGGAGTATTCGTCCGGACAGGATTGGAGAGTGAAGCAATGTATGAATCTGGATATCCGGATTGATTCAAAGGCGTTGTCAGGCATGGGGAATGTAAAAGCGCTGCTACGGATCGATCAGGTGACGCGTATGGCTCAAGGGTGGGGCAAAGATGAAGTTTTCCGCGCTGTTTTGACGCTATGTTGAATATAAACGACCAGCAGGTCGGGCAGGAGCGCGAGGAATCAATTCGCCCCGCCACCGCAGATATGGCGCCGGAGCCTGGGGATTATCTTTTAATTAGCACCTGGAGACGAAATAAGGCCGCCTATATTCTTTTTATAACGCTATCTCTTACACATCTACATTTCTTTACCGCCACGGGGCTGGCCACGATTCCAATAACAGTGTTTTATATGTTCCTAGCTGCGCTCTCCCCTGTGTTATTGCTCAAGTTGTACAATCGGGAGGCGGTAGTTGAATACACCCTTACCGTTCTGCTGGCGCTTGTGGTCACAGTGAACTATTTTGCTCATCTTGGGGAAATCCGAATAACGACAATCATATTCTCCATGATGTATATTTTTTATTTCTTCATTGCGATAAACACTATCAGAACCATGACTCCCAGGGATTTTATCACTATCGCAAAAGTTGTCATATATCTATACCTGCTAAACGTCGTGGTGAGCCTGGTTGAATTGTATCTCGGTATCAAGCTGGACGTTTTCGGTGTGTTCAATGGTCTAAGTTATGATCGCCGCTATAATGTTGACCGTTTGTGCGGATTTGCCAGTGAACCATCCTACGCGGCGATTATCATAGCGACCACCCACATATTATCCAGCCGCCTGTCGCTATCCCTGGGGGAAAAGAGAAGCCCGTACCTTATCACCGCATCGATATTTATGATGGTCGCGTTCAAGTCGGTGTATGGATATCTTCTGCTTATAATGTTATTCCTTGAGGAAATGCACGTAATGCGCCAGCAAGACCGGTATAGGAAAACGCGCAATTCCATGGTTTTCCCCGGTCTGGTGATTTCTGGTGTCCTGTTCATCCTGTTGATGGGCATACTCATACAGCAAAGCGCCGCAGGTAGCCGGTTGGCAGAGGTGGCTTCGCGGTTGTTCTCGGAAGGATTGTATGGTTTGCAGGGTTACGAAGGTGGCACCTGGGTTAGGATTAAGTTGGCCCTTGATTTCTTCTCGTTTTTCTTGCGGGGCACGTTGTGGGAAATGATATTCGGTATAGGAGCTGGATCCGCTAGCTTGTTGTTCGGCGAGGAATATGGCAGAACTGTGGGAATGTGGCAGGCAGGCATGTATACCATGAACATTGGCGGGTGGGGATATTTTCTTGATTACGGTCTCATTGGAACCGCGTCACTGATATATGTGTTTTACAAAGTGGCGTTTAAGGGTTGGCACAGTATGATCCTGATAACCGTGACATGGACAAATGCAGGCTTCAACGAGATGCTCTTCTGGTACGTATTCACATGCCTGATGGTTATCGTTCACTTTGACAAAGTGAAAGCAAAGATCGAAAGGGCCCACAGGTGGGCGGAGCCCCAGCGCCAGGATATTTTTGCTCGGGATGTTAATTCAGAGGCCAGTTCTTCTCCAGCTTCCGGATCTCCTCCTCCAGAAGCTCACGGTTGATAGGAGAGCTTTTCAGAAGTTCGTTGCGGAACCTGCGTAAATAGGCCTGCTTTTCCTCGTTCAGAGATTTTTCCAATTCCGCCCGCTTCATCATGATGTCGGAAATCAACTCCTGGCGAAGACCGTGCTCCTCGGTCTTTATCTCCACGTTGAGCATATCGCGCCGTTTTTGCCTCTCCACCGCCATCTCTCGCTCCAGTGAGGCCATACGGCTCTCCATTTCCGCCTCCAGCCTTTCCTCCGTGCGCGCCAGGTTCCTGGTGTGGCTTGCATCCAGCTCCGCCATCAGCCGCGCGCGCTTTTCGGCCTTCTCTTCCTCCGCCGTATCACGAAGGGCGGCAAGCTCTCGCTCCCTGGCTTGCTCGATCTCCTCGCGCAGCTTCTTGCGCTCCCCAAGGGCATATAGTTGCGCCTCCGTCCGGGCGCTTTCCATCAGCCTTTCACGCTTGTCGGCCAGCTCCTGGTCAAGCTCGCGCAAGGTTCTCTCCCGCGCCTTTGCCACCTCCTCCTCCAGTCTCGACATCATTTCGTTTTCCATCTCGGCCACCTTGAAATGCGCCTCCTCCCCGGCATGAGCATCCAGCTTCTCCCTTCGCGACTTGAGCGTGGCGGCCAGAGAGGCTTCCGCTTTTTCCCTCTCGGCGTCCAGTTCGGTCATCAGGTCGCTTCGTCTCTGAGCAGCGTCCATGGCGGCCTGGCGCAGGCGTTCCGCCCGCTCCTTTTCGATCATCGTCTCCATCTCTATGCGCATGATCTCCAGGCGCTCGGAGGCGTGAGACTCGACCTCGGCCATCTTCTCGCTTCTGCGGGTTTCCACATCCCTCCTGATGACCATTGCCAGCCTCTCTCTTTCCAGTAGCGCTTTTTCACGTAGCTTTGCTGACAGCGACGCCTTTCTTCTTTCCAGAGACTCGCGCAGTTCATTGGCCAGCCTGCTCTTTTCCATGGCGATGGCGGCATGGAACCGACGTTTCATGCGCTTTTTATGCTCGTTGATTATGGCGTCAACTTTAGCGGCGCGTCCCTTCTCCTCTTTGGAGAACCGGTCCTCAATGGCCTGCTGGCGTCGGCTTCTGGTTTCCCGGTCCCAGGCGCGGATTTTCTCCCTGGTTTCCTCCCGCATTTGGGCTATCTCGTCCTTTAGCTTAGCCAGCCCAGCGATCCGCT
>JAOUNV010000182.1 GCA_029880775.1 Nitrospinota bacterium
CGAAACTTCAACAAAAAGATGAAATCGTTTGGATTCATCGTCCCCCTCGGAAGGAAGGAGGAGCGCCCTGGAGCATTCCGAAAGGGGATGCTTCATCGGTTCGACAAAAAGCGATACGACGAATTGACCAATAGCGGCGGTGAGTTTCTCATCTAGGATGTTGCCGCATGACAATGGGAGGGATTGGCTGAGCGTATTTTTAGATCGCTGTGGCAAAATTCTTGTCATTGGATGATGCCCGGAGTAAGATCGAAACGTGGCGAAAAGACTATAATGAGTTTCGGCCCCACTCGGCGCTGGGGCATAAAACGCCGAAGGAATTTACGCTGGCTGCCAGGAAAAACAGCCAGCCAATAAGGCCCGAAAAGTCGCATAATGCCGGACCAAGAAATGGGAAAGGGTCAATTATGCTAACCGGAAACCAGCTAGGAGAGCAGGAAAATGGCTTTGACTCTCGCGTCCAGTATCAATATGGACATACACCCCATGGACAACGTGGTAGGCTATTACATCTACGACATAATGGACGCTGACGTGGCCGAAATCAGGGATCTGCTGGTGGACCTGGAGACCCGTAAACCAAGGTATGCGATCATAGAGATCGGAGGCATGTTGTCCATTCGGGGGAAGATGATACTTATACCATGGGGCTGTCTGCAACGCGGAGGAATGTCCAGGATGGATATCAACATGCCCTCGGAGCAGGTTCAGATGGCTCCGCTACCCCTGATTCCGATGGAGCCGACCCGGGTTGAAGAGGAGAGTATCCACAGTTTTTTCAACATAGATCCATACTGGTTTGAAGATGAGAGCTTGGGCTCCACAGGGGCGGAGGATGTTCATGTCCCAAAACCATTGGAGTCTTTAGACGAGATAACAGACAATTTAGAATTGGAAAAAGATGAGCAAGACAATGAAGGATAAGGAAGCTGGCGCAGGTCAGACCCTGCCTATCGCCATGTTGGCGGTGGCGGTGTTCGGGGTGTTGCTGACACTCACCACAGAGCTAAGTCACCAATACCCGTGGATAATGGAGATTTGCGGTGGGAGCCAGAGCGGATGCGCCGATGTGGCCTCCACTCCCTTCGCCAGGATTCCCTTTCCGGGCATGGCGAATGGTCTTTCCGTGGCCTACCTGGGCCTTTTGGCCTATGTGTTTTTCATATTCTGCCAGGTCTATTTTCCCAGGCTCACCCTGCCAATGGCCTCGGCGATGATGGGAGCGGAGTTTTATTTCCTGTGGGTCATGGCCAGCATTCTGGGAATATTCTGCATGTTCTGCCTCATTCAGTTCGTTAATGTGACCATACTGTTCCTGCTCACTATGGCCTGGGGGTGGAAAAGGACCGACCATATCTTCCCTGGTGGAAAATGGGCCAATGTGGCGGTGGTGGCTTTGGCTTTTGCCATACCCACGGCGCCGGTGGTATTGAAAAAAAGCGCAACTCCGGTGGAGGAAGGTGAATACCTGACATACGCCGGAGATCCAGCCTCCAGGATTCGGGTGGAGATCTTCTCCGACTTCCAGTGTCCCTACTGCCAAAAAATAGAGCCGGAAGTGGACAAGATCATGAAATTAAGGCCCGACGTGCTTATCGTGTTCCGCGACTACATCATTCCCTCCCATGGGCTCTCTCCCTTTGCCGTCTCCTTCGCCAATGGAGTGGCGATCACCCATGGGCGCGAGGCGTTTATAAGAATCCGCAAGGAGATGTTCGAAAACCAAGAGAGGCTGCGCGATTATCTGGAAGCGCACAAAGATATGGTGGAGTTCACCCCGGAATTGCGGAAGAAAATCGAAAATAAAGTTGAAAGAGATCTGATGGTGGCCGAAAGCCTGAACGTATATTCCACCCCCACACTGGTGGTCTATCGCGATGGGAAGATGGCTCAGATAATCAAGGCCGGTGACGCCACCTACGAAAAAGTATCACGGTTCATAAAGCCTTGAGCGGAACCCAAAACGAAATCCAGTTTCAGTCCGCCCAACGCCAGGAGGCCCCGTCGGAAGGGGGGGGGGAGGATAAGCTCAACGACCGCCAGATGGAGGCGGTGAACCTTACGGAAGGACCTCTTCTGATCATCGCGGGCGCCGGCAGCGGCAAGACTCGTGTCATCACCCACCGCATCGCCAAGCTCTTATCCTCCGGCGTCCGGCCCAGCCAGATGTTGGCCCTGACATTCACCAACAAGGCCGCCGCCGAAATGAAACAGCGCACCATGCGCCTTTGCGGTCAGGGGGGGGGAGGGATGTGGATATCCACCTTCCACTCAGCCTGCCTGCGCATCCTCCGGCAGGAGGCGGATAGAATCAATTATCCCCGCGATTTCGCCGTCTACGACCAATTGGACCAGGCAAGGCTTATTAAGGCTGTTCTGCAGGAGCTGAACCTGCCTGAAAAGGAACATCCAGCGCGCCAGATCGGCTCCATGATCTCCCGCTATAAAAGCCACATGAAAGGCCCGGATGAGGCAGCGGCGGAGTTGGGGCAGCAACATCGCCAGTTCGTGGAGATCTTCCAGCGCTACCAAGAGAAACTGGCGGCGGCAAAATGCATGGATTTCGACGACCTGCTGGGTAAGCTGGTCCACCTGCTGGCCAATGACCAGGAGACGAGGGAAAAATACCAGCGCAGATTCCAGCACGCGCTGGTGGACGAGTTTCAAGATACAAACGCAGCCCAGTATCGTCTGCTGCGCCTGATCATGGGAAAGAACCAGAACGTCTGCGTGGTGGGGGACGACGATCAGTCGATATACCAGTGGCGCGGCGCCAGCCTGGAGAACCTGAGAAACTTCGAGCGGGACTACCCCACCGCCAAAGTGATCATGCTGGAGCAGAACTACCGCTCCACCGGCAATATCCTGCGGTCGGCCAACGCCGTGGTGGCCAGAAACCCCGGCAGGCGTGGCAAGAGCCTGTGGACTAATAACAGCCAGGGGAGCAAGGTAGAGCTGATCGTGGCGGGCGATGAGAGAGAAGAGGGCGGCGAAGTGGCGGAGCGGATTCTGGGCATGGAAGCCGCCGGAGAGAGCCTGAACGAAATGGCTGTGTTCTACAGGACAAACTCCCAGTCCCGCGCGGTGGAAGATTCGCTGCGGGTTGTTGGTCTGCCACACCAGGTGTTCGGCGGACTGAAGTTCTATGCCCGTAAGGAGGTCAAGGATCTGCTGACGTATTTCAATGTGGCCATGAATCCCCACGACTTGGTGGGATTCAGGCGGGTGGTGAACACTCCCCCCAGGGGGATAGGCCAGGTGACTGTGAACAAGCTGGAGGAGTTCGCCAGGAGCGAAGGATTGGCGCCTGCCCAAGCCCTTGATGAGCTGGGATCAATCGAAGGACTTTCTTCCGCCGCCAGGGCAAAGCTTGGCGAGTTCCGTGAAATACTACGAAAAGTGGCTCTCCTTGTCACGGAAAAGGAAGCCCCGGACGCTATATCGGGAGCGCTGGAGGTGACGGGATACGCCGACTGGCTGGTGAACGACAACAAAAGCGAATCGATCTCCCGGATGGAGAACCTTGACGAGCTTGTCAATGCCGCCGCCGAGTTCGCCGAGAAGACCGGCGACTCGTCGATGCGGGCTTTTTTGGATCAGGCGGCGCTGGTGGCCGACGCTGATAACGTAAACGACGCCCAGGGGCGCGGCGCAGTGAAGCTGATGACGGTTCATGTGAGCAAGGGGCTGGAGTTCGACCATGTGTTCGTCACTGGGCTTGAAGATAATCTTTTTCCCCACGCCCGCAGCAAGGATGACCCGACCCAAATGGAGGAAGAGCGCAGGCTCATGTATGTGGCCATGACCCGCGCCCGCAAAAGCCTGGCCATCACCCGCGCGCTCACCCGCCGTTTGCTGGGAGTCTCCCAGGCCAACCGGCCATCCGCTTTCCTGGACGACCTGCCGGAGGATGCGCTGAAGAGAAGCGGTACGCCTCAAAAACAGGCTACCGTTTATCAGGAGCGGACCGAATATACGGCGCGAACCTGGCAACCTGAGTTAGTCCCGGCTAAATGGCCCTCGGCCAAGCGGGAGGAGAGCGTCAACAAGGAGGTGGATGGGCTGAGCATAGGTATGAAGGTGCGCCACCCCACATTCGAGATCGGCGTTATCCGCAAGATCGAAGGTAAAGGGGATAAGGCGAAGATCAGCATATACTTTCCCCGGTTTGGAACGAAAAAACTGGTCCGCAAATTCGCCAACATCTCGGCTATGGATTGATCCCCATGAATTCTCTGGCGGCCATATTCGAGGATATCAAGATCCAGCACACGCTGTTCGCGCTCCCCTTCGCCATTATGAGCGCGTTCATCGCCGCGCAAGGGTGGCCTGGCTGGCGGTTGTTCGGCCTCATCCTGATTGCGATGTTTTTCGTCCGCAGCGCCGCCATGGCGTTCAACAGGCTGGTGGATTGGCGATACGACGCGGGAAACCCCAGGACCCAGGCGCGCGCCCTCCCTGCGGGGAAGGCAACTCGCGCCCAGTACGCGATCTTCGTGGCGGCGTGCTCGATAGGCTTTTTGGCCACTTGCTGGTTCATAAACATGCTGGCGTTCTATCTCTCCTTTTTTGCGCTGGCCATCGTTTTTTTCTATTCGTTCACCAAGCGGTTCACCGCCTACTCTCATTTTTTCCTGGGGCTGGCGTTGGCGCTGGCGCCGGTGGGGGCATGGGTGGCTGTGCGGGAGGAGATATCATTGGTATCGCTGATTATCGGCGCGGCGGTGGTGTTCTGGCTGGCGGGGCTGGACACCATATACTCTTGCCAGGACTATGCCTATGACACGCAACAGGGGTTAAACTCGATCCCGGGTAAATTCGGCGTTGCGCTTGCCTTGCGCCTCTCCTCCATATTCCATGCGGTGATGGTGGTTTTGCTGACGCTGGCTGCGTGGATGGCGCCTCTCTCCTGGATATATATGACGGGTGTGGTTTTCACCGGCGCCATGCTTTGGTACGAGCACTCCCTGGTCCGGCCGGGCGATCTGTCCCGAGTCAACGTTGCGTTTTTCAACATCAATGGCGTGATTAGCGTAGGGTTGATGGCCTTTGCCATAGCCGATGTTATTTTTCTGGGGTAGGGGGGATGGCGCCGGGGAAGAAGGATGAACGCAAGCTGGAAGGGCATCGCGGCAGACTGCGGGAAAAATTCTTG
>JAOUNV010000183.1 GCA_029880775.1 Nitrospinota bacterium
AACCATATCTGTCCGAATGACTTTTCCGTCACACTGCCCAAGTTCACAGATGACATGAGTGGGTCTGGATGAACCGCGCCCCTCGCGTCGATGTTCGCCACGCCGATTCCAGCGCTGGCCCCGCCTGCCTGTTTCAGGGTTTCCATAAGTTTTTCGGCGGCGGCGGGGTAATCCTGGGCGACGCGCATATACAGGTACACCGCGTCGGCGTCATTGTTGCCGGTCACCAGCTCAGGCCCATTTCCCGCTTTGGCGTATTCCACGGCTTTGTCCAGGATCAGGTCCATCAGCTTTCTTGTATTTTTTTTTGTCAGGTCGAAATCCTTCAACCCGTTGCCGCGGCCGCTGTATACCAGGTGGGAGAAGTAGAGCTTGTCCGCTTTCAGTTCTTCGGCCAGGTCGAACATGCCGTTCACATCGCCGATGTTCATTTTGGTGATGGTGAATCGTACGCCCGATTTCAGTCCGGCGGCTTTTACATTGCGCACTCCCTCCACCGCTTTTTCGAAGGAGCCGGGGAGGCCCCGGAACTTGTCGTGAATATCTCCCAGCCCGTCCAGGCTGACACCCACGTATGAGAATCCGGTTTTAGCGATTTTTTCGATGGCGGGTTTGTCGAAGAGGGTGCCGTTGGAGGAGAGGGAGGTTATTACTCCCAGTTCGATCAGCCGGTCGGCTATCTGAAATATATCCTTGCGGAACAGGGGCTCCCCTCCGGAAAGGACCACCATTTTCACCCCGGCCTCCGCCATGTCCTCTGCGGTTTTGAGCGCCTGATCCAGGGTCAGCTCTCCGGAGAACTGGCGTGGTTGGGCCGCCGCGTAGCAGTGGACACAGGTCAGGTTGCAGTTTCGAGTGAGATTCCAGATGACGATGGGCGCGCGGGCTCCTGCCTTGGCGGTATGGTTATTGGCGCCTGGGGCTTTGTTTGAAACGGAGCCGGAAACGGCGGCGCCAATCAACGTGGATATTCTCAGCATCTCTCCCTCACTCCCTAAAGCTTAATACATAATCGGTGACTGCGTCCAGCTGTTCCGCCGAGAGGGGGATGGTGGGCATGGAGTTTCGCCTGTATCCCAATGTCTTGAACATGGACGCTGGCGCCATGATCTGGGCGCGAATCTGGTCGCGAGAGCGGATCGAGGCGATCTCGGCGAAGGATGGGCCAAAGGCGTCGTATCTTTGGTGGTGGCACCCCATGCAAGCTTCCTCGTATACATGGCTGCCTTTGGGACGGCTGGTCGTCTGCGCCCAGGAAGTTATGGTAGTGTTCCCGCTGGGAGCGGGGGAGGGGATGGAAGCCTGGTCCCCGTCAAAAGCATGGGCGGGAAAGGTCTTGTTTTTGGAATTGTACTTACCCTTGGGGGTGTTAAATGGGATCGAATTCACAGGTGTCAAGGTTTCTGAATGGAATATCATGACTGCGCCGTCCACCTCCGGGATGGAGATGAGGGCCAGGTTCCCTTTGGCGTTGAATTCCACATGCTCCGCCTTGTGCCCAGGCCTGGGGGTGATGTACTTCACGGTTTTAAAATCCGCCTTGTCAATCAGGGCGATCTTTTCCGTGTTCGTGCCGGCCCATATGTATGGTGTGAAAGTATGAGTGCGGACGAAGAATCCGGCCCCTGCGATGGGGACGCGGGAAACGACCTTTAGCTTGTCTATGGAGATGATGGTCACCTCCGCTTTTTTGATATGGTTGAGCGCGGCGAAAAGCTCCCCTTTCCTGGTGAAGAACACCGCCGAGGCAAGGTGAGGAAATCCGCCCGCCGGGAAAGTGGCCAGCGTCTTTCCGCTCTTGTAGTCGAACACATACATTTTGGCCCCGTCTCTCCTGGCGGCGATCATCAGGTTCTTCCTGGGGCTTATGGATATATCTTCAAAAGGCTCCGGGGTCTTGATCTTTTTTATGGCGAAAGGAGGCTTGGCGTCTATCAGCCAAATCTCCGCCTTGTCCCGGAAGGAGAGAAGAAAGGAATTATCCTCGTACAGACCATATATGCCGCCGACGGTCCCATTGATCTTGATCTCATGTACGGGAGTCATATCTGATGTGAAGAGCATCACGTTGGACGGCAGGTTGTTCGCCACAGCGATGAATTTATCGTCTTTAGATATGGCGATGGCCCTGGAGCTGACACCAGCCTTGAACTGGGTATCCACTTTTAGTCTTCTAAGGTCGAAGCTTGTGACTTTTCCGTCTCTGGCGATGGAGAGCACACGGTCGAGATTGTGGGTAAACTTGAGCCCGCCATGAACCGCGCCCACGTAATAGGATGCGAAGATCCTGGGCGGATTACCAGACAGCACCGCCAGTTTGCGGGTCCCTCTCTCCACCACCATGATGACTTCTCCAAGGTCCGCTATCCTTCTGACCCGGGGAGCGTATTCCACCGCTACTTCTTTTCGGCTTGTCGCCATGTCAATGGTGGTCCATTCCACTTTGTCGACCGGAGCCTGGATATACTTGACCAAGGCGGCGATTCTTTCTGCTGGCAGAATGTCGCGAAACGGCGGCATTTGAGTGGCCGGCAGTCCCTTAGTTATGACATCGGCAAGACGTTTCTTGTTAGTTCTGGAAAAATGCCCTGGAATCAGCGGTGGACCTGTAAACCCCAACCTGTCTGGTCGATGGCAAGGGGCGCAAAATTTCGTGTAATCCTCCTTGGTGGAGGGAGTCTCGCCGGTGGCGTTATCCGGTGTGAGCGAAAAAACGATGGCCAACGCGAAGAACAGGCGTACAACGATGCCGTTCATGGCTATACCTTTATATTAAAACGGCAGGCGCCCGGTTGTCCGGACACCTGCCTGTGAAATCGTGAAAACTACCTACTAGTAAATGTCGTGCATCGTGTTGTACACGTTGAACTTACCAGTCGGTGTGTCCAAACCTTTGATACGCTTCTTGATCTCCCGGGTCTTATCATCAAAGATGACGATTTCGCCCTTCTTACCCCAAATGCTTATCCAAACCTCGTCCCCAGCCTTGTTGTATTCCATATGCACAACACGGGCCTTCGGATCCTTCGTGAGCTGGATCATCTTGACAGGCTTGTCGAGATTGTTGATGTCAAGAACACCAACACTCTGGTGGGTAACCAAATCTGTGTTCAGAGTGAAGTCCACCCAAAGGTTTTTGCTCTTCGGATGGGTCTTGATGAACAGTCCGCCAGCGCCAGGCTCCAGCTCGATAGAGCGGACAACCTTCCAGGCGTATTGCGGGTGCTTGACAGGATCGGTACCCCATACGGAGACCAGGCCCTCGCCGATGTGAACGGTAGAGTGGACGGGTCCGTATTTAGGATCGACGAAGTTGGCGCCACGACCAGGATGCGGCTTGGTACCCACTTCGAACCGTGCAACTCTTTTGCGCTCCTTGGTGTCGATGACGACCATGGTGTCCTTCATGTTGGCCGCAGGCATGAAATACCTGTGGGTAGAATCCCAACCGCCGTCATGCAGATAGCGCTCACCCTCGATCATCGTGATATTCACGTTTTCGATGTCGGAATAGTCCACCAGCCAAATGAAGCCGGTTTCCTTGATGTTGCAGACCCATTCCGGGGTGTAGTGCGAGGAGACGATAGCCGCCACGCGAGGCTCCGGATGGTATGTGCCAGTGTCATAGGTGTAACCGCGGGTACCGATGACTTTCTTCGGCTCCAGGGTCTCACCATCAAGGATGACCATATGAGGAGGCCAGTAGCAACCCACGATGGCCAGCTTGTCTTCGTAACCTTTGAACTTGGAAGTATCCACCGAGCGGGCCTCCGAGCAAGGCTTGGCAGTGGCCACCAGGGTGGGCTTCTTAGTGAAAAGGTCGATCATGCCGACTTTACCGTCGCGGCCGATGATGAAGAAATAGCGGCCTGAAGCCGAGGAGCGAAGAATGTGGGTCGCGTAACCGGAGTCCACGCGGGCCAACATCTCCTTGGTGTCACCATCGAAAACCACGATCTTGCCAGCATCGCGTTCCACAACGCCGAAGAAGTTCTGCCAGTTACGATTGTGCTGAGGCTTCTTCGGGCGTTTGTTCGGCGGGACGATGAGGTTCCAGCTCATCTTCATCTGGCCCAAGGAAATCTCTGGCGGAGCCACAGGATCTAACAAGAGGAAGCGGGCCAACAGGCTAGCTTCATCGCGGGTCATGGCGCCCTGCTCGCCCCAGTTCGGCATGCCGCCGGGCGTGCCGCCCCAAATGATCTCTTCCAGGGTCTCGGTGCCCATTTCCCTCGTTTTCTTGGGCAAAAGGCTCGGGCCAGTGGCGCCTTTGCGCAAGGTGCCGTGACAGCCTGTGCAGATGTTGAAATAGATCTTGCCGGCCTTGGCGATCTCCGCCTCGGTCATCTTGAGCTCAACTGCCGCCGCAGGGCTGCTTGTGAGCGCAAGGGACAGGACGAAAGTCGCCCCCAGCAAAAGCGAACTGATACGTGTTCTAAGTTTCATGAATGTGTTCCCCCTCCTTCTGTGTATAGATAGAAGTGTCAATGGAAAATTGACATCAAAAAATTGCATACAGTTTTAATGCTTTACGGCCCTTTGCTATTATGACTTATGTCATGTTTTGCTGGTCAAGCCCCGTTTATTATCCATATTTGTATAACAATCCATTCGTATGGCGCTGGTTTGTGTATCGATATAATCATCTATTTAGATGGAGGCAAAGAGCGATGCTTGGATTTACTCTATAGGGATTGTTGTTCCAGTGGCGCATATATGTTGTTGTAATGTAAGCATGTATATCTGTTTGTTTGAGAAGATGTTCACCAGGATTTATAAATATCATGGTTTAGCTGTGCTGTTTCCCAGCTTCCCAAAATGTTAGCATGTAATATTGTGTTATGAACCCCTTCGGCGTAGCCGACAGAAGGCGTCTCTCTTGATTTTCAACCGATTTTTCCTTTTTTATTGAGTCTTTTTCGGCCTATTCTGGTTGTGATCGCCATACGCGCCATACATCGGGCGCCGATGGATGATGCGATAAATAAAGCGTTTTTCCTGTGTCAAGAAAAATGCTATGTTTCCCAATCGATGCATTGTGGGTATCATATCGGGATTATGAGGCTATTTTCATCATGACATTCAGGCTGGCCATTGCCCAGGTGAACC
>JAOUNV010000184.1 GCA_029880775.1 Nitrospinota bacterium
AAGCTGAAAGTTGGGGGGGGGTGAGGTTGAAATTATGGATAAAGGCGGAAAATTGACATTAAATTGACAAAATGACATATTAATATAGACGTATTAAGAAGGAAAGGCTATGCCAAGCAGACCAAGAAGTGAGCAGCGTCCATTGGATGTCATAGGTTGCGCTACCGATGTCGTCATAATCGCCACAGGAGAAATCGACGAAACTTTTCTCGAGAAGTTGGGAAGGGTGCGTTTTGGGATAGCCGTGGCAAAGGCTCGGACGGAAGCTTTGATGCCAGGGCAACTGAGAGAAATTGCAAAGGAAGCCGCACGGAAAGGGTGGGGATGATGGATACTTTACTCGATGAAGAATATTTTCCATTGCTGGAAAAGGTAAGATCAGTTTCAAGTAAAATCGCCAGCCAGACAAGTGTAATTAGAGAGAATATTTCTCGCTGGAGGGTCATCCCAAGAATAATAGCGGTAGAAGTAAAGTTTAATTATATTTATTCGCAGATCGTTCAAATTGATGCTGTAATAGAAAAACATATGGATTGTTCAAAGGAAAGCCCTTGCAATAAAGTAGTCAATCCTGTGATACCAGAATTAAAGGATATTATTTCCGCTAGCGCTAAGGAACAACAATCATTAATTGAGCTTGAGAAAAAAGCCGGTATCTCTAGCTATATTATTTCAATCCAAGAGAAAACATTAAGCAAATATGAGGATTTACTGGAGAACTATATGTTTGTAGGCGACAGTGAAGCTAATGAATTGATGGATGAGTTGGCTGAGCTGGTATCTCAGAGTGACAGATGAATTGCATTTAAGCAGTTCGTTTAGAAGGCAGCTAGATAAAATAACCAAAAAATACCCCAAAGACAAAGAATCCGTTAATGCTTTACTGAAGGACATTTCAAATTTACCGTTTTCAAAGGGTGACAGAGAGAGGGGTTTTAGGGAACATCACGTTCGGAAAGTCCGCGTAGGATTCCCTCAACATAAGATTTCAAAGCGCGATGGGGCGCGTCTTTGCTATTTTGTTCAAAGAGACCCACAAGTGGTTGTTTTTGTATCCATCTATCTCAAATCTGAATACAAAGATGAGAAGAAAGAACAAAGCTATGTCAGGCAGAAGATGATAGAAATTATTAAAGAATCAAAGTCTAACTGACAATTGCACCTGCTGTCCAGCCTTCCTAAGATAATTCAAACTCGGACACCCCCCTCTCCACATCAACATATTGACAAACGGGCGAATTGCCAAGATAATCGATGAATCGTGGGTGGCGCTTTGCCGGCCCGCAAATGGGCGTACACACTGGCTGTGGGATAATGACGTTTATATTTAGTCGCGTTAAAGATAGTTCCTTGATGCTGGCCGCCGTGGGCTTGTTCGCGGCCCTGCTTGCCGCCGCTCCCGCCGCCGCCCAGCAGGACAAGCTAGCTCTCAACCATAAGGGGTTCACTTCCAGCGAGGTGTGCGGCAAGTGTCACACCCAGATTTATCAGAGTTGGAAGGAGTCTATGCACGCAGGCTCGGTGACCGATCCTGTCTTCGTGGCGGCCTACATGATGGCCTATTTCAAGAAGGGCCCTCCCACCGCCAAGCTGTGCCTGCGATGCCACGCCCCCACGTCTGTGATAACCAAGGATTATGACCTGACCCACGAGCTGCCGGCGGAGGGGATCACCTGTGATTTTTGCCACAGCTTAAAAGATGTGAACCTGGATAATGAGGAGAACCCATTCGTCCTGGACGTGGGCAAGGTCAAGCGAGGCCCGAATATCAAGGGCGAAGTGAAAATCCATGATGTCGCATACTCCCGGCTGCATTCAGACTCGAAAATATGCGCCTCCTGCCATGAGTACCGCCCCAACGGTGTGCCGGTGATGACCACCTACACCGAGTGGAAAGAGAGTGTCTACGCCGAGCAGGGGACCAATTGCCAATATTGCCACATGCCGGAATCGATGGGAGAGATCTCCAAGAACGTGCCTGGCCCCAGGGGAGGGAAAGTATTCAACCACAACTTGGCTGGCGGCCATTCCGTGATCCAGTTGAAAAAAGCCTTGGCGCTGAAGATCACCGGCGTGGGCAGGAACAAGGACCGGATGACTGTGAAAGTGGACCTGACCAATCAGGGCTCTGGCCACCGGGTGCCCACCGGCATCCCCACTCGCAAGCTGGTGCTGTATTGCGAGGTGAAGGTGGGTGGCGGCAAGGTGTATAAGGAACAAGTGATCTATGAAAAAGCGATATTCAACTCCGAGGGGAGAGAGTTGCTCCACGACTCCGACATAATGTTGGGGCTGGGCTCTTTTGTGGCCAAGGACAACAGGATCTACCCCAAAGAGACCAGGCAGGAGAGTTTCACTTTCTTTATCCCGGAGGGTAAAGAGGCCCTAGTCACCGCCTGGGTGGACTATTTATATCAGCCAGTGATCTTGCAGCCGACTGAAATGCGGGTGGAGATGAACCTTGATTCGGTAGTATCTTCACCTCAATAAAAAGGCGCGAATAAAAGAATATGACCAACGAGACATCCGCCGCGACGCCGAACAATACCAGACGAGGGTTCTTTTTGACTCTTCTGCTCTCTTTTTTCGGCTCAGTCAGCGCGCTTGGTTTCGCATACCCTTTGGGGATGTACCTTTGGCCCAGGGAGCGCAGAGTCAAGGGAACCGGCGCCCGCTCCATGAAGATCCCCCTGTCGGATGTGCCCATCGGCGAGGCGCGGTTCGTCCGGTTTTTAGGCAAGCCTGCTGTGGTGGTTCGCCCCAATGAGCAGCAAACCATCGCCCTCTCCCCTGTATGCACGCATCTTGGCTGCGTTGTGAAGTGGAAAGAGAAGGAGAAGGAGTTTCTCTGCCCGTGCCACGGGGGTCGTTTTGATGTCAAGGGCGCCGTGCTGGGGGGTCCGCCTCCAAGTCCCCTGCCGATTTTCACCACCAGCTTGGAAGCGGATTACGTGGTAATCAAGGAAGTTTAAGATGGATATAGAAACTCTGCACCTGGGCCCGTTCAAAATAAAAAACAAGATCGCCATCCGCCTATTCTCCGCTCTGGACGACAGACTGGGGGTCAAGGAGATCGTGGACGACGAGGTTTTTGAGAAAATAGTCCCGGCTCATCTTGGTTTCTGGTCCTGCTTCGGCGGCATCAGCTTTTTTCTTTTCATAAGCCAGGCCCTCACCGGGATGCTGCTGATGGTCTACTATCAGCCCACCATAGAGGAGGCCCACGCCACCGTGGCGATGATAATGAACGAGGTTCCATTCGGCTGGCTGGTCCGCGGCTCCCACTCCTGGGGATCGAACCTGATGCTGGTCACCATCATGATCCATATGGTGAAGATATACGTCAGCGGCATATACAAGCCCCCCAGAGAACTTAACTGGGTGGTCGGAGTCACACTACTTCTGTTGACTATGGGCCTCTCCTTCACCGGATATCTGCTCCCGTGGACCCAGCTTGCGTATTGGGCCACCGTGGTTGGCACGGAGACCCCCGCCGCTCTGCCCTACGTGGGGGAATATATCCGCTACGCAATGCGCGGCGGAGAGGAGATCGGCCAGGTGACTCTCACCCGGTTCTTCGCCATACATGTAATGCTTCTGCCGGTCATCACCGCGTCGGTCATCGGGCTGCATTTGGTGCAGATACGCCGACAGGGCATCGCCGGCCCAATGTGAGGAATATGAACTGTGGCTGAGCAAACCGAATACTCCAAGAAAAAAGAATGCGAGGTGAAAGCCTTGCCGATGGAGGAGAAAAAGCGCCTGGTCCGCGAGGGGAAGGCCCACTGGTTCTTCCCCGGGCACATCATAGAGCAGGTCGTGCTGTGCGGCTTTGTGGTGCTCATCCTGATCACCCTCTCCACCGTTTTGCCGGCCCACCTGGGGGATAAGGCGGACCCTTTCGACACCCCCGCCCACATTAAGCCGGAGTGGTATTTCCTTGCGGCCTACTACTCACTACGGCTGGCGGAATATACAGACTTTTTGGGAGCGTGGGCGCCGAAGATTATGGGGATCGTGGCCCAGCAGATCGCCGTCACGATCCTGATCCTGGTCCCGTTTATCGATCAGAACGTGAACGAGCGCCGACCAGGCAAACGCCCCGTCGCCATGGTTTTAGGCTTTTTGGCGGCGCTGACTATGGTTATTTTCACGATCCTGGGCCACCTGATATAAGAAGGCCCAGCCCCCAAAAGCCCCCCCTGCATAGGTGTGCCGCAAAAACGCTCGCGTTGCAAAAGGCTTCGGCCTTACTTCCCTATCAGCGCCAAAAACTCCTGCCTGGTTCTGGAGTCGGACTTGAAAGTCCCCAGCATCGCAGAAGTGATGGTAACGGAATTCTGCTTCTCCACGCCGCGCATGGCCATGCAAAGATGCAACGCCTCTATGACCACCGCCACACCCTTCGGCTGTAGAATCTCCATCAACGCGTTGGCCACCTGGTTGGTCAGCCGCTCCTGCACCTGCAGCCTGCGGGCGTATACCTCCAGCAATCTGGGGATCTTGGAGAGCCCCAGCACTTTCCCATCCGGCAGATAGGCCACATGAGCCTTCCCGTAAAAAGGGAGCATATGGTGCTCGCAGAGTGAGAAAAGGTCGATATCCTTGACGATCACCATGTCGTCGCAATCTTCGGTGAAGAGGGCGTCTCGGACCACATGGGAGGGATCCATGCGGTATCCGCTGGTCAAAAACCGCATCGACTTCTCCATTCTCTCCGGCGTTTTGACAAGCCCTTCCCTCTCGGGATTTTCGCCTATTTCTGTGAGAAGGTTTTTATAGATTCCCTTGAGCATGCAAAGCCTCCCTGGAAGTTATGGAGAAGAATTATGGCGGTCCCGCCGCCGATCTGTTCGATGTGCGCCGTGTGGTTACTCGATCACTTCGCTGATCGGGAGCTCCCCATTGACGGCCTGCTTGAAATGTTTCCCAGCCTTGAAACGCACCACGGTCCTGGCGGATATCTCAGCTTCCTCCCCAGTCTTAGGGTTGCGTCCCAGCCGGGGGTTCTTCACCCTGGTCTGGAACGAGCCGAACCTTCGCAAGATCACCTGGTCGTTCTTGCCCAGGCTCGATTTGATCAGGGAGATAATCGT
>JAOUNV010000185.1 GCA_029880775.1 Nitrospinota bacterium
TTGACTACGCCGCCAACAAGGTGGAAACTACCGCTGGCGAATTTGGCTATGACTGGCTGATCCTGGCCATGGGGTGCCGGGTGGACCCTACGGCCGTGGAGGGGCTGCCAGAGGCGATGGGGAGCAGCGCCCATACTTTCTACGAGCTGGAGGGCGCCCTGGCGCTACAGAAGGCTCTGGACGGTTTTAAAGAGGGGAAGCTGGTCCTGAACATAGCCGAAATGCCGATAAAATGCCCTGTGGCCCCCATCGAATTCGTTTTTATGGCCGATTACTATCTAAACCTGAAGGGTATCCGGGAAGCCACCGAGGTCGAGCTTGTCACTCCACTCACCGGCGCATTCACCAAGCCTGTGGCCACTGCGGCGCTGAATGACATCGCAGCGGCGAAGAACATCAAAATAATACCGAATTTCGAAGTAGCGTCCGTCGATTCCGAGAAAAAGGTCATATCCTCCTTTTCCGGGGAGAAGGTGGAATACGATATCCTGGCCTCCATCCCGCCCAACGTTGGGCCGGATGTGATAGACGACTCCGGGCTGGGCAACGGCGCGGGATTTGCCCTGACGGACCCTCACACGCTGAAAAGCAAAAAGGCGGATAACATATATGTCTTGGGCGACAACACAGACGTACCCACATCCAAGGCCGGCTCCGTGGCTCATTTTGAAGCCGAAGTGGTGGAAGCGAATATTCTAAGGGAGATATCGGGTCAGCCGCCCCATCCCGATTTTGACGGACATTCCAACTGCTTCATAGAGTCGGGATTCGGCAAGGCTTTACTGATAGATTTCAATTATGAAATAGAGCCTCTCCCTGGCGCCTTCCCCCTGCCCAAGATGGGGCCGTTTAGTCTGCTAAAAGAGACCAGACTCAATCACTGGGGAAAACTGGCTTTCAAACAGGTCTACTGGAACCTGTTGCTGACGGGCCATTTGCCAGGAGACCCATTGCTGCCTTCCGCCATGAGCCTGGAAGGCAAAGACGTTTCGCTGTTGGCGCCACCCCACCGCTAATATGGGCCAGGCTCCCTGGGCAAAGGAGTATGCGCCCGGAGCCGCCCCTAGGCTGGGTTAAATGTTGGAAAACTCCATGTTTCCCCGGCGATGGAAGACCATGGAGCCGTTATGCTCCACCTGCTCGTAGTAGTCGTGGAAACCATTCAGGTTGCTGTGGTGATCTAGTACCAGGAAACCTGTTCGGGTGAGCATGTATGTGAACTGGGTGAGGACGGATCGCTGGGTGGCTTCGTTGAAATGCTCCAGAGCGTTCCGGCAGAATATCACGTCAAAGCCGCCCAGCCTGGTGAAAGGCTCCGTCAGGTTCACTTTTCGGAAATCGACAATATCCTGGATGTTGCTTTTGGTCATCCATTTTCCCCCGGAGGGTATAAAGAACTTCCCCCGGCGCTCCTCGTTTATTCCGTGGTGGACCTCCGCCTCCGAGTACTCGCCCGCCACCGCTTTGGCCAGGGACGTGGCGGAAAGATCGCTTGCCAGAATATTGAAGTCATTGCGCTCCACCCCCATCTCCTTGGCGCTCTCCACGAATTCATTGATCAGCATGGCGATGCCATATGGCTCATGCCCCTTGGAGGCCGAAGCGCTCCAGATGTTTATCTTCGCGCCACGGCGTACATGGCTTTTACGCTTGCGGCTCACTATAGTCTCCGCCAGTTTGGGCAGGATCACATCATTGAACGTTTCGAAAGGCGGCAAGTCGGAGAAAAAATAATTCTCCTCAGAGGTGATGCCCTGGATAACATTGTCGCAAAGATGGATATCGTTTTTATAAACCAGTCGGGATATCAGCCCTTTGTAGGTGTTGGCGCCAGAGGACTTGAGCAGAGGGGCCAGTCTCGTTTCTGTCTGCTGTCTGAAGTCGTCATGGACGAAGATGCCACTAACACGATAAATGTAGTTGCGAATCTCCTCGAACTCCCTGACAGTCAAATTCATATCAATTCGCCACCTCACCGACGTGTCCAGACCGACGCCCCGTAGCGGGCGAAATCAGGATCGGGGCACGCCTTTGTTTCCAAAAGCCATGTACCATATGAATTATATACATATTATGCGAAATATTCACCTTCCCGCGCACATCTGAAATTCATCACCTACCCGAACAGCTTGTTGGAAGTCTGCCGCAGGTTCTCCGCCATCAGTGCCGCCAGGTTTCTGTACAGTTTTAGGCACAGCATGGGGTTGTTGATCCTCAATACCGCTTCATTTACGGCGATCACTGTGGTGTCCTCCATGGCCATGGCAGTGGCGGACCTGGGCGCCGAGTCTACTATGGCCATTTCGCCGAAGCAGTTGCCCGATTTTAGCGCCTTGATCTCCACACTTTCGTTCATCGTCTTGTTTTTTAATAACTGAACCTTGCCTTCGATGATTATATACATCTCGTTGCCGATGACTCCTTCGGGGAAGATGATCTGTCCACCCTTGAATTCCTTCTTGTTGGCCAGCTTGAAAATCTCCACCACTTCTTCGTCGTCAAAATCGGAAAAGAAGAGGTATTGGCTCTTCAGCTGTTTTATCACAGTCTCGTTACGGGTCACCTCCGCCCGGTTGTCCATCCCATAGCTTCCCATTTTGTTTATCACAAGCTCCAGGATGTCGGAGTAGTCACTGGCGTGTCCATACCGGTTTTTCTTCTCCTTGTCCAAGGCCCGGAACACGGCGTCGTCCAGCTCCTCGGGGATAGACTTGTCATAGTAGCGCATCCTCACCGGATCCTTTTTCAAGACAGATTTCACCACTTCCTTCAGGTCCTCACCGGTAAAAGGCATCTCTCCTGTAAGAAAATAATAAGACATTGTCCCCAGGCTGAATATGTCTGTCTTGCCATCCAGGTCATAGCCTAGCATCTGCTCTGGAGACATGAACTGAGGCGTGCCATACACCTGGTCCACCCGCTCTTTGCCAGCCAGGGCGCCCGTATGCAGCTTGGCTATACCGAAATCCATCACTATCGGTTCCCCGTTCTTCTGGATCATTATATTGGCGGGCTTTAAGTCTTTGTGGATTACAGACCGGATATGCGCATAGTGAATGGCCCTCGCTATCTTGGAGAGAATCTGGACCTTCTCTAGCAGGGTGAATGCGTTCTTGTCGAAAATAAGATCCTGTAGCGAAAATCCCTCTACGTATTCCATAACGAAGTAGGGGACTTCCTGCCATATCCCCACATCGAATATGGTTATAATATTAGGGTGGTTCAGCCTGGCGGCTATTTTGGCTTCTTTTTTCAGGGTGTCCAGATCCTCCTCGTTCATACCCAGGTCGCTGTCATCCGCCAGCTTGATGGTCTTTATGGCGATGTGCCGTTCCAACTCCTCATCCAGGGCCTTGTACACAACGCCCATGGCCCCGCTTCCTATTTCACCTAAAATCTTATAACGCCCTAAATAGTCCATGACAATACGATCGATGATAAGCCATTAATATGTGTAACGAAATTATGTAAAATCGGTGGCGGCCCCCGAACAGTGATTTTTCCGCTTTACCCAATACCACAGTGATATTACAGACCATCAGGTGTCGGCTTGTCAATGGCCTTGTGCGTCTGCATGGTTAAAAACCAAGACAAACAAGGAATGAGCTCTCTATCTCCGGAAAACCCCCTCCGCCACAAGCCCGCGGTATATGACCAAGGCTCCCCACAAGAGCGCCGAGAGCATCATCGCAAGACCCGTGTGGTAAACAAGCCAGGCCAAAGTATGGTCGTATTTGAGCATACCTGTCCATGTCAAGAGGTTCTTCCAGTCGTGGATATCGGGGTTCTCGCGACCGGTCATCCCTCCCAGAAGCATCATGTCCCCCGCCCGCGCGTCGTATATATAAGGCGCCAGGTCCACCAGGTTCTCCCCCGTCCACCACCACGCCACGGAGGCGGCGAACGGGTCGCGCCAGGCCAGCAAGAACCCGCCCAGGCAAACCAGGGGGATAAGGGTCTGCAACAGGCTGCCCCCCAGCACTTGAATAAAACGCCCCAGTACGCTGAATATCACATGCCCCGCCTCATGGAAAACCAGGTTTATAAGATGCATGAAATTCATGGTGTTGACAATTTGAGGGATCGGCAGGAAGAGAAGCTTCCATGTGCCGATGAGAAGTAGCAGCCACAGCGCCGCCCGCCCGTAATGCGCCCATGCTGGCAGTTCTATTAACTCCTCCAGCAGGAACCGGTGGATGAATTCCTTTCGGCTCTCCCACTCTCCCTCCACCGTATCTGCATAGTCGGCGCTGGCCGCTTTTCGGTCAGAGGGAATGGGTGGAGGCTCATCCACCTCCAGGGAATCGGTCCATGAGGGGGAACCAGCGCTGGGGGATTTATAAGCTTTTCGGGCGGCGATCTTGGCGAAAATCACGCCGCATTTCATGCATTCGGCTCTTCCGCCAGGCTGTGAAAAGCCGCACTTGGGACATTTCATTGCCGCCCTCTGTAGAACGCGACAGGGGAGATCATGGGATCTTCACCTCAGTGGCGGCCGATTTGACTTTCATGACGCTTTTCAGCAGGACCACCGCCGCCCCGACAGGCTTCACCGTCGCACCTTTCTTCCACCATTGCGGGACGCGGGTCATCGCCTCCACATCTTTTTGCTCGTCCTCCATCACCCGCATCACCACCACCGCGATGATGTTCTTCTCCAGGTCCATGCAGGTGGCCTGCACCAGCCGTCCATGGTGGGTTTCCTCCCTGGCCACCCCCACAAGCCCGGTTTTCTTTCCATCGGAGTCCATGGCCAACAGCCAGCCCAGCCCCTTGATATGGCCACCGGATTGGAATGCGATCAGTTTGACGCCTTCGCCATACACCTTGGCCGGGTCTTCCATTCCTTTCAGGGTCACCACAGAGCCGTGGGCCATGGCCCCTCCGGCCCAGAGGATCATAGACAGCAACAGAAAGCCGACGGTTAATTTTGCTTTGATACCCATAACTCGTACAAGCTCCACAAAATGGTGGCGCCCAGGCATGCCCCGAACGCAAAGCCGGAGAGAAGTATCCCCACGTAAAAGGAGGGGTGGATAAACCTGGTGGCGGCCATGGAGAGAAAATCGAAAGGAATGGAGAGGGCGAAAACTAA
>JAOUNV010000186.1 GCA_029880775.1 Nitrospinota bacterium
CCTCACCGGCGAGTGCGACCTGATATTTCAGATCGGCCCTGGGCTCTTCGGAGTGCGTGACCGGGAGGGAAAACTGGACTGGGACCTTTTGCGACGCAAGACGGAGGTACGCCAGGTGCGGGCCATAGAGCTGAAAATGGGACAGGGGGCCAAGATCCGCGGTGGACATGTGGAAGGTATCAAGGTCACGCCGGAGATAGCCGCCATCCGTGGGGTGGAACCGTGGAAAAATATAGACAGCCCAAACCGGTTTTCCATGTTCGACGATATGACGGGGCTTTTCGATTTCATCGCTAAGGCCCAGGAGGCCACTGGGCTGCCGGTGGGAATCAAAATGGTGGTGGGAGATAACGACGCCCTGGACGAGCTTTGCGCCGCAATGAACAGGACGGGGGGCGGACCTGATTTCATAACTGTGGACGGGGGGGAAGGAGGCACCGGCGCCACATACAAAGAGATGGCCGATTCGCTGGGCCTGCCGATCTACTGCGCTATAGTGATAGCGGACAACGCCCTGCGCAAAACAGGGCTGCGCCACAAAGTGAAGCTTATCGCCTCTGGCAGGCTGCATCTGCCGGATGAACAGGCGATTGCCCTGGGGCTGGGGGCGGACCTGATAGCCGTCGCGCGGGCTTTCATGATAACGGTGGGATGCATAATGACGGAAAAATGCCACTCCAATGAGTGCCCGGTGGGGGTGGCCACCACCGACCCAAAACTGCAACGGGTCCTGGCTATAGACGAAAAGAAGTACCGCGCCATGAACTACCTGATCACTTGCCGGGCGGCGCTATTCTCCTTGTCCGCGGCGGTGGGGCTCACTTCCCCCACCCAGTTCACTCGTCGGAATGTCGTCTTCAAAGACGACCACAACAGGGCCGTTAACGTGGAGGAGTTGTTCCCGTATCCGAAATGAGGCCAATGGGGTAAAATCTCAACATGGACCTGAATTTCGTCATACACAACACGGACCCATCCTCAAAGGCCAGGGTCGGCCAGTTTACCACCGCTCACGGTGTCATAGAGACTCCCGCTTTCATGCCGGTGGGCACCCAGGCCACCATCAAGGCGATGGATCCAGCCGAGGTGTGGGATCTGGGATACAGGCTTATCCTGGCCAATACATACCACCTCTTCCTGCGTCCAGGGCACAAGACCATCCAGCGCCTGGGGGGTCTGCAAAAGTTCATGGCGTGGCCAGGCGCCATCCTCACAGACTCCGGAGGGTTCCAGCTCTTCTCCCTGAAGGGATTGTGCCAGGTATCCGACGATGGGGTCCAGTTCGCTTCCCACCTTGATGGCGCCAGAACTATGCTCACTCCGGAGCTTTGCGTCCAAATCCAGGAGGATATGGGGGTGGATATCGTCATGGCCCTGGACCAGATGGCCATCCCGGGGGATGGGCCGGAGCAGACCAGGCTGGCTCTGGAGAGAACCACACGATGGGCCGAGCGGTGCCTGAATGCCAGAAGAAGAGATGACGCTGCACTGTTCGGTATCGTCCAGGGTGGGTTTGATCCTGCGCTACGTCAGCAAAGCGCGGAGCAACTGGTTCCCCTGGGATTCGACGGATACGCCATCGGCGGGCTTTCTGTGGGGGAGACGAAGCTGACCATGCGCGCCATGATCCAGGCCACGGAGCCGTACCTTCCCACAGACAAACCACGATACCTGATGGGTGTGGGAACACCGGATGATCTGGTGGTGGCCACTTCCATGGGGGTGGATATGTTCGATTGTGTGATGCCCACCCGCAACGCCAGAAACGGCTCTGTGTTCACCTCGGTCGGCAAGCTGAACATCCGCAATGCCGCACACACTGAAGACGAAAGCCCACTGGACCCGGAATGCCGCTGCTCCACTTGCCAAAGGTTCTCCCGCGCTTATCTGCGCCACTTGTTCATGGCGGGGGAGATCTTGGCGATGCGTCTTTTGACCATGCACAACCTGGCCTTCTACGCCAAGCGAATAGAGATGATAAAGGACGCCATAAATAACGGCTCCCTCGGCGCCTGGGCGCTGCAATTGGCCAACGAAATGGATAAGGAGAGCGAGAGCGTCATTACCTCTCAGCCGTGATGAAAATACGAAACGGTTTCAAGAGCGCCTGGGCGCTGCAACTGGCCAACGAAATGGATAAGGAGAGCGAGAGCGTCATTACCTCTCAGCCGTGATGAAAATACGAAATGGTTTCAAGAGCGCCTGGGCGCTGCAATTGGCCAACGAAATGGATAAGGAGAGCGAGAGCGTCATTACCTCTCAGCCGTGATGAAAATACGAAATGGTTTCAAGAGCGCCTGGGCGCTGCGCCTAGGCGCACAACTGGCCAACGAAATGGACAGGGAGACGGAGTGATGAGGTGAGTGGACGAAAGGATTACGGTGTATACATCCACATCCCGTTTTGCGAATCCAAGTGCATGTATTGCGATTTTTACTCCACGGACAAAAAAGGCGGGTTGACCCAGAATTACATCAGGGCCGTGGCCAAAGAAATATCGGATCTTTCCACCAAGGTAGCGGGCCGGAAAGCGGCTTCCATATTTATTGGTGGAGGCACTCCCTCGCTATTGTCCCAATCGATGGCGGCGGACTTGATCGACGCATGCGCAAAAAACCTTTCCCTGGCGGATGGCGCCGAGATCACCCTGGAGGCAAACCCGGAAAGCCTGACTTTGCGAAAAACATCGGGATACATAAAGGCCGGGATTAACAGAATCTCCATCGGAATTCAGTCGCTCGACGATAAATCCCTAAAGACCCTGGGGCGTATCCATACTGCCCGAAAAGCCATCAGCGCTGTGGAGTCTGCCAGGGAAGCTGGCTTTGACAATATCTCCGTGGATATGATTTTCGGGTTGCCTGGCCAGCCGGTGCGGATGTGGCTGGACGAGCTATCCCGGACGGTGGCCTTGGGTGTGGACCATATCTCCTGCTACCAGCTGACCCCGGAGAAGGGTACAAAGCTTGGCCGGATTGTGGAAAATGGAAGTATGGAGCTTCCACCTGACACGATTGAGTTTTTCGATAGTACGGAGAAATTTCTGAAGACCGCAGGTTATGGCCACTACGAGATTTCCAACTACGCCAGGAAGGGGCGCGAATGCGTCCACAACATCGGCTATTGGGAATATCGCGACTACCTGGGGGCAGGTTCCGCCGCGCACGGCATGGTGAACGGCTTGCGCTGGGCAAACGTTCGCGACCCGGCCCGCTACGTCTCCAGAATCAACGCAGGTGGGCAGGGCGCCCTGCGTACGGAGACGTTGACGGACGAGATGAAGAGTATGGAACGGCTGATGCTGGGACTGCGATTGAAAAGGGGGATTCAGATGGATGGACTGGAGATCACCAGCGGTATGCAGTCTATGATTGAGCAGGGTATGCTAAAGCTGGGGAAGAGGAGTATCCGAGCCACCGCCAAAGGGTGGCGTGTTCTCGACAGTGTGCTGGCGGCCATATGAGCGCTGGATTATTTCCATGATCAAAGCTGCCATGCGAGGTGTGGCGCCAGCGGTAGCGTTGTGGACAGTGGCGCCAGCGGTAGCGTTGTGGACAGTGGCGCTTGCCGCAGGATGCGGAGCTCCTTCGGGGGGGTTGGGTTCCAAAAGTGATATTTTCCTGGTGGACAAAACCGAGATCAACCTGCGCCATGTGATAGACCAAACTCCCTGCCCAGGACCATCCGAAGCCCTGACTATTACCAATAACGGGAGAAACAGGATGCTGTGGGATTTGACCGGGGCGCCAGGCTGGCTGGCTGTGGACAGGCCCAGCGGGACTTTCGATCCGAATGAGCGGGAGATAATTAATTTCAGCTACAACTGCTCAAGCAACCGCCCAGGAAAACTCTCCGCCGAAGTTTTTATCACGATGGTGGATTTCGTCGCCGAAGCTGTGGTGGGCACCAGACCTATCATGGTGACAGTGACGGTGGAGTAGGGGGGGGGTAGTTGGGGAGGGGAATTACTGTGCTTGTACATATTTAGCTTCCCCTTGATCGCATGACTGCGGTCATTCTGCTGTGTCCGGATGTTCATCATTTGTTACATGGCAACATGCTAACAAGGTGAGCAAACCACAAGTTGAAGGCAAATTGCGATCTGTTCCACTAATCACATTTTATGGACAATGGTGTCTTATGTTGTACAATAATTTATGCGCGTGAAGGAAGCTTTTACAAAAAAGGGATACTGGTGGATTCCTGAAAAGCCAGACAACAAACTTTCGGGGGAGTTATCCGTTTCTGACAGTGGAGCAATTGCGCTTGAAGTAATAGGAACCTTCTACGATAATCCGCTTACAGATTATGTTCCTATAATACTTGGTACATCGGAAGAAAGAAAGTTGATATCCTTAGTTGAATGTCACATGAAGTTGCCCGGATTTGGAAACGATGAAGTAATTCCCTCTTACATGTTTCAGGGCATACATGTGGCCAATAGGGATGAATTGATTTTCTCTAAAACCATTATCTCTGTTGATGGACTATATGCATGGCTTCCACAAGTTAGTCCGAAATTCTCCCGTCAAACTGAAATGAATATTACAAGCAGTCTCTCTCTTGAGTTGGCGTTTCCTAAAATTGAGTCTTTTGAAATTGATTCTAGCCACCGCATATCTTTTGGATATGAGCATTCCGGTCCTCGCCTTGGCCACGGAATTAAAAAATATGAATTTGACCTAAATGCATACCTATTGATTGATCATAGCGAGCCAACAAGCTGGACAGATATTGAAATATTGTTATACAGAATAAATATTTTCTTTTGTTTTGGACTTGGAGAACCGCAAGCATTAAGCTATGTAAAGGTCTTGCCAAAAGGCATTGATAACAACGAGTACGTAGATGTCTTTTACCCTAGCTTCCCCCATGCAGAGGAACCTAAACTCGACCATCCTATTTACCATACACTAAAGCATAGCAAGGTCGAGAATGATCTGTCTTCATTGCTATCCAAATGGCTCCACTACTGTGACAAGTATCATTATGCTTTTCGTTTGTTCTTCGAAGCAACGACATCAACCAGGCATTATCTTGAGAATCAATTTATATTATTAACGCAATGCTTAGAGGCGTTTCA
>JAOUNV010000187.1 GCA_029880775.1 Nitrospinota bacterium
TCACGATAGCCTCCTTCGGGCACACTTCCTCGCAGAACCCGCAATATATGCATCGGGTTCCGTCCAGGGTATAGCTCACCGGGAAGCGCTCTCCATTATCGCGTTCCCCGCCGATGATCGATATACACGATGGAGGGCAGGCCGCCTCACACAGCCCGCAAGCCACGCACGCCTCCAGCCCATCATCCCGGCGCACCAGCACAGGCTTGCCCCGATACGCAATCGGGATCTCCGGATACTCCTCCGGATAGAATAACGTCATCACCTGGCGCTTTCTCCTGCCAGCCAATATTTCCTCGAAAAAGCCGAGCATGTTCACCGCCGCATGCCTTACAGCCACCCACATCCCATAGAGCATGTAGGGAACATACATCCGCTCCAGGAACGTCATGGTCACGTTCCGGTCGACTTTTTTTATGTTTATAGCCACTTCTGTTGTCTCCTCACGGGGTCGGCATCACGCCGGTGAGTATCCCGACACCCACCAGGAATATCCAGCACAGCGACAGGGGGAGGATCATCTTCCACCCGAGCTTCATTATCTGGTCATAGCGAAATCTAGGCATGGTCCACCTGATCGTCATCTGCAGCACCAGCAGGATGACAAGCTTGGTAATGAACACGCCGATGCCGATCAGCATCACGATCACGCCGCCCCAGTTGGGGCCAAAGACATCACCCAGGGCGTTGAGAAGGAAATCCTGTGTCAAAAAGGGAATGTGGTGCCCTCCGAAAAATAGCGCGACGCACATCCCGGAGATGCTCACCATCTCAATAAATTCAGCTGTCCAGAACATCACGAACTTCATGCCGGAATACTCTGTAAAGTAACCGGCCACCAATTCCGACTCCGCCTCAGGCGCGTCGAACGGCACCCTTTTATTTTCCGCCACGGCGCAGGCCAGGAATAGCACGAACGCGGGGAAATGCCACACGATCCCCCAATGCCAGAAGTTTTCCTGCTTGGCCACGATATCCACCAGGCTCAGGCTCTGGTAGTACATGATAAGCCCGATGATCGTCAGCCCCATGGTCACCTCGTAGGAGAACATCTGGGCCGACGCCCGAAGCCCCCCCAATAGCGACCAGTTGTTGTTGGACGACCAACCGGCGATAACGACGCCGTATGTAGCCAGACTGCTGATCGCGAACACGTATAGAATGCCCACATCCAGGTCCGCGATGACAAGGCTTACATCGTGGCCCCACAGGGTGTATTGCCCACCAAAGGGGATCACCGCGAACACCACCAGCGCCGGGATTACCGCAAGAGCGGGCGCCAGCGTGTGCAGCCCTCTCTCCGCCCCGCGGGGGATGAAGTCCTCTTTAAATATTAGCTTTATGGCGTCCGCCAGCGAGTGCAGAAGCCCGATAACCGTGATACCGAACACCCCGGCGCGGTTCGCTCCCACCCGGTCCTGCATCACCGCAGACTGCTTCCGCTCCACCCACGCCAGCATCGGCGCGAAGAAGCCTATGGTCAGCCCGAAGATGAAGCCGATCTTCACAAGAGTGATCAAAACCTCCATCACCAGCGGCTGTTTTACAAAGGCTATAATGGTATCCATCAACGGTCACACTCCCCGCCGATGAGGTTGATCATATCGAAAGTGGGAATCAGGTCCGCCAGCAGCGACCCTTTCACCAGAAGCGGCAACGCGGAGGTGAGCGCGAAGCTCGGCGGCCTCACCCGGCATTTCCACGGCTTTCCGCCGCCGTTGGACACCAGGTAGTACCCCAGCTCGCCATTGGCGCCTTCCACCGCCTGGTACGCCTCCCCCACAGGAATGGAGGGACCCTCGATCACTTGTTTGAAGTGGAATATCAGCGGCTCCATCTTGGTGGAGGAATCATCCTTGGAAGGCATCCGCCACCTGGCGTCGTCCACGTTGATCGGCCCATCCGGCATCTGCTCCAGGCACTGCTCCACAATGCTCATCGATTGTTTTATCTCCTCCATCCGCACCAGGTACCGGTCGAAGTTATCGCCGGTGGTCCCCACGGGGATGTCGAAATTCATCCTGTCGTACACCAGGTACGGCTCGGCTCGGCGCACATCGTATGGCACGCCGGTGGCCCGCAGGCAGGGGCCGGTGAAGCCCCACGCTATGGCGTCTTTTTGCGATATGCCGCCTGTGTCGCGCATCCTGTCCAGGAAAATCCGGTTCTTGGTGAGCATGATGTCAAAATCGTCCCACAGCTTCCTGTTCTTGGCGAAGACACGCTTAACATTCTCCCGGAACCCGTCTGGCAGGTCGTTGGTCAGCCCGCCGATGCGCACGTAGTTATGGGTCAGCCTGGCGCCGCAGACCGACTCGATCAGATCCCACAAAAGCTCGCGGGCTTCTATGAAGTATATGAACGCCGTCAGCGCGCCCAGCTCCAGGGCGCCGGCGCCCACGTTGGTATAGTGTCCACTCATCCGGGCCATTTCGCTGATCATGGTCCGCAGGTACTGGCACCGCTCCGGGACCTCTATGCCGATCAGCTTCTCCGCCGTCATGGCGTAGCCCACGTTGTTTAGCACGCTGGCGGTGTAGTCCAGCCTGTCGGTGTATGGAAAGACCCCGTTCCACTTCTGCGCCTCGCACTCCTTTTCGAAGGCGCGGTGCAGGTATCCGATTTCCACATCGATATCTTCGATGGTCTCCCCGTCCAGGGTCAGGAAAAACTTCACCGTGCCATGAGTGGCCGGATGGCTTGGCCCCATGTTTATGGTCATGGTCTCGGTGCGGCTCGCTTCGTGAAAGTCGTAGCCCTGTTTCCTGTTTTCTTCCTTCATTCCCTTAGCCTAGTTCACCGGCCCGATAAGCGGCTGGCGTTTCATCTTTCCGTAATCCTTGCGCAACGGATGGCCTTCAAAATCCTCGTACAACAAGATTCTTTTCAGGTTCGGATGCCCACGGAACACAACACCGTAAAGGTCAAACGCCTCCCGCTCGAACCAATCCGCCCCCACCCATATTCCAGTGATCGAGTTCACATATGGGCTCTCCTCCGTCAATGGAGCCTTCACCCGGATCCGATGGTTTTTCTCCACCGAGTATAGATGGTACACCACCTCGAATCTGGCGTTCATCGGCTTTAAGTACGGATGAACTTCCTCCGCCCCCAAGTAATCCACCGCCGTCAGGTCCATCATCATGTCAAACTTCAGACCCTCGTCCCCATGCAGAAACTCCATCACCTTCAGGATATCCTCCGCCTGGACCACCAGGGTGTCATCCCCATGCTGGCTGTGGGTGTGTATCATCACTCCCATCGGCCCCAGCACAGCCTTGGCCCTGGCCATCACCTCCGAATCGGAAGCTCCCTGCTCTATCTTCTTTTCTTCGTTCATATCGCCCATCAGGCTATTATTTTCCTGTCGTCCGCCTCGCCCAGGGGCGACACGCCACGTGTCATGTTTATCTCCGGCTCGCGAGCCACCTTTTCCTGGAGCATTATCAGCCCGTCCAGCACCATCTCTGGCCGGGGCGGGCAGCCGGGCACATACACATCCACCGGCACCAGAGTGTCTATCCCCTGCACGGTGGCGTAGTTGTTATACATCCCGCCGGAAACCGTGCAGCTGCCGTATGCGAACACCCATTTGGGCTCGGCCATCTGGTTGTAAATCTTCACCAATATAGGCGCCTGTTTGTGGCTGATTGTCCCCACCACCATCAAAAGGTCCGCCTGCCGGGGGGAGAACCTGGGCAGCGCCGCGCCGAACCGGTCAATATCATATCTGGGGCCGGCCACGCTCATAAACTCCATGCCGCAGCAGGCCGTGATGAAGGGATACAGGAAAAAGCTGTATTGGCGCCCCCAGCTCACAAGCTTGGATAGCTGAGTGATTATCACAGAGTCGGAAAGCGCCGCCACCTCGCCGGGGGTCACTTCTTCTGTAGGCTTTTCGTTTTGCGCCAATTCATCTACTCCCATTCCAGCGCCCCTTTCTTCCATACATAAACCAGCCCCACCGTCAAAATGAAAATAAAGATCATCATCTCGGCGAAGCCGAACAGCCCCAACGGCTGGAACACCACCGCCCATGGAAACAGGAACACAGCCTCTATATCGAAAATGATAAACATCATCGCCACCAGGTAGAACCGGACGGAAAACCGCCGCTTGGGCGAAACCATCTGGCTCTCGCCACACTCAAAAGGCTCCATCTTCTCGCGGAACTTAAGCTTGGGCCCCAATAGCTCCGAAAGACCCAGCATGGCCACAGCCACACCGGCGCCAGCCGCGAACATCAGCAATACGGGAATATACTGGTTCATTATTCTGTCACCCCTTTGGCAAACGGAGCGAAATGTCGCCCCTGGCAAAGTCTAGCATTTTCCTGGCTATGGCGCATGTCAAGCCTTCCTTATCCGCGCCGCGGCGGCGCCATGCCCCCGCTCCACCAGGCTCAGCGCCGGAGCGTTTTCAAACCCCTTCGCCACGTAAATCACTCCCTGGGGGGGCCGACCATTCACCCGCGCCACAGCATGCACAGAACCTAGCGCCGATTCCACATTCACATCATCGCCATCGGCGATACCCGCGGCGGCGGCGTCCTGGGAGCTGATTTCCACAAACGCCGCAGGCTCTATTTCATTGAGAGCCTCGCTGGCGCGGGAGAGAGAATCGAGATGAAAAAGAGAGTTCCCCGTCAGCATCAGCATCGGGAAATCCTTGCTTCGCGTATCCTTTGTCCTGGCCTTGTCGAATTTGAAACCGGCAGGCGTATCCCCCGGATAGGCGACAAACACGTTCCCCGCAGCCAGGTTGGCCGTCGTCAATTCCTCATACCCTTTCACAGCGGAGGCAATCTCCTCGGTGATCTGGGCCGTGGAGCTATAGGTTCTCACCAGCCCGAACCGTTTCCCAAGCTCCTGGAATATTTCCCATTCCGGTTTAGACTCGGTGGTGGGGGTCACCACTCTGGAGAAGCCCTGAGGCCTCCCCTCGTTGTTTGTATATGTCCCATCCTTCTCCACGCTCACGCAAGCGGGGAGGACCATGTGGGCCATATCGGATGTCGGGGCGCCGAAAGAATCGACCACCGCCAGATACTCCGCCTTCCCCATCGCATTCATCGCCGCG
>JAOUNV010000327.1 GCA_029880775.1 Nitrospinota bacterium
TTAGCCTTGATTGAAAAGGGATTCAGGAAAACCATGGGGGATGTGATGGGCGGAACATCAAAAGGGATTTCCAAAGATAACATCAGAAAATGGCAAGCATCTGCAGATTTAATCTTTAAAAAACAGAAGGAAGATGGAAGGAAATATAATGCCGCTCTAGCGGCAAAGGAAATTTGTCGCATGATTAAGGGATCTGAGCTTAATGCAGAACTGGCTAGCGAAAGACTAATTCGGAAATCAATAAAAAAACCCCTAGGTAAATTTGCTAAATATAGGAACACCGAATATGGGAAATGCTTAATCGCCGCTCGGCGTAGCATGAAATCCAAAGAATAGCTTCTCTTAAAAATAGATCTACGAGAATCTCTCCTATCAACCTGTTCTCTCAATCCGTAAAAACATAAAAACTACCTTAGGATAATTATATTTGGCACAAAGGCCTTTATGCCAAATATTTGGCATATACCACCCACAAGCCAAAATCCAAGCCGTACACTCCTCATTGTTGTGAACAAAACGCAATTTATGGAGCAAGAAGAGAATGAATGACGACAACTGTTTGATAGACGAAAAGCGAGCGGCTGAGATTCTTGGAGTGAAACCCAGGAGCCTACAAGCCTGGCGCATTCGAGGCGGTGGGCCACCATATGTCAAGATAAGCGCTAAATGTGTGCGGTACAGAATTACTGACCTGGAGGAATGGGCCGCCGAGAGGGTGGTTAGCTCAACCTCCGAGGCTACCGTGGCGGCTTCCCTGTGAGAACGTCGCAATTCGAGAAGCGCCGCCCTTTCCGGCCAGTGGCGCCCCGACCCCGGCGCCTCCCAGATCCCGCCGAGTATTACAGCCTCCGCCTGGAGAGGTTATCCCCACCGAGGCAAAACGGCTGGGCGCTGGCCAGGTGCGAGTTCCACAAACCTGACAGAAACCCAAGCCTGTCGGTAAACCTGGAATCCGGCGCCTTCCACTGCTTCAGTTGCGGGGCCACGGGTGGAAGCATTATTTCCTTTGAGGCCCGTCGGGCAGGGGTGGACTACTCCCAGGCCCGGCGAACCCTGGAGCGTGATTGAACCATGGAAACGACTCTCCACCAGGAAGTCCATGCCCAGGCTTGTAGGCTCCTAAGGAAAAAAATCAATAGCGGGTTTAAGCTGGTGGCTCTGCATGAGTACCAGGATTCGAGCGGAGCCCCTCAATATTGGGTGGCGCGTTTGGAGAGCGAGCAGGGGGACAAATATATCCGCCCCATCTACAAAAACGGCTCCTGGCGCCTGGCCCGTCCCTCTTTTCCGGATGGCACCCTACTCTATCGGCTTCCAGCTATTATTACATCCTCCCCCACTGAGCCGGTATGGGTTTTTGAAGGTGATAAATGCGCCGATGCTGCGGCGAATCTTGGTTTGGTTGCCACCACGTCCGGATCCTCCACAAGCGCCCGGCAGGCGGACTGGACACCACTGAAAGGCCGCCAGGTCATCGTCTGGCCCGACAACGACACGCCAGGGGAGAAATACGCTGAGGACGTGATCAAGCTTCTGGAGGGTCTTGGTTGTCAGGTGTGCCTTATAGCCCTGGAGGGCATGGACCTTCCTGAAAGTGGCGATATTGTAGACTGGCTTCGAGATAATCCCGGAGCCACACGGGCCGACGTGGAGGCTTTGCCACGAGTTGAACCTTCCCGCCCCATGGACCTATCCAAGGCCATGCTTTCGTATGATGGCCTGTTGAAGGCACACCTCCCCGACCGCCCTCGTATATTCCCTTGGTTGCCGGAGGGTGCTTTGGCCATGGTGAGCGCACGGCGCGGTCTCGGGAAGACCTGGTTTTCCCTTGGGCTGGCGCATAGCGTGACCACTGGTTCCCCCTTTATGAAATGGCCAGGACCAGAAACACGTGGAGTCTTATTCCTAGATGGTGAGATGCCATTATCAACCTTACGTGAAAGAGTCACAGCCTTCCCCGGGCAGCCTAAGGCCCCATTCGCCATCCTAAGCCATGAATATTTCTGGCATCACTTCGAGAAAGACCTGGACATTGCCGACGCTCAAATACAGGCCGCTATCCTCTACGAATTAAACCGGGCGCCTGCAATACGCCTGCTTGTTGTCGACAACCTGTCAGCCTTGGCTCGCATTCAGGAGGACAAAAGCGATGCCTGGCGCTCGGAAGTACTCCCTTTCCTCCTGGCCCTCCGGCGCCGGGGTGTGGCGGTCTTGCTTGTCCACCATACTGGTAAATCTGGGGATCAACGCGGGACAGGAGCCAGGGAAGACGCTCTGGATACTTCTATTGTCCTGGCCCCTGCAAATGGCCCAAAGCCGGATAATGATGGCGCCGCCTTCGAGGTTCGGTTTACCAAGTCTCGTGGGGCATTCGGTCCGGACGTGGCCCCATTTATCGCCCGGCTGAAAAAGGGAGCGGACGGCGCCCTTGTGTGGGCCTGTCAGGACATTTCCGAAAGTGTGGCGGACCGCCTCCTGGCGCTGGTTGCTGAGTGCGGAGTGGATGGCATAACAGCCGTAGACGCTGCCACAGAACTGCAAGTATCAAGGGGGGCCATAAGCAAAGCGAAGGCCAGATTAATAGATTCAGGCTCCATTCTGGTCACTGGTTCCGGGCGCGGCGCTCTCCTCAAGTTGGCGAGGGAGATATGATTTGTTTCAAGTGTGGCGCCTTCGTTGCGGACCATTGGGAAATGTGCAGGGTGTGCAATACTCCAGCCTTGTCCGATTACGTAGCTCTTTATCGCCACTATCAAGCCAAGCTGGTGAACAGCTACATCCCCGGCGCATGGGGATGGATTTTGGAAGACCGCCCGGACCTGGCGGAGCGGATAAAGGTATCCGGCAATACCTGGGGAATTATGGCGCTTTCCGCCCATAGGACAAAAACTCCTCCCCCTTCAAAACCCTTCGTGGAGGCCCTTGAGCAATGGGCTTCCGCATGGCGGGAGGGGATGGCCGCATTCACAGAAGAACAGAACACAGTGGCGCCTTTAAACAGCGCCCAGGTGGATATTCCACTCCAACCCTAACCTTACCTATAAAGGACTGAGAATGACTGAAATCGAAAGAACACTGGAACAGATCGCAGAGCAGCAGGCTAAGATTCAAAATATTCAGGCGACTTTGAATCGCAACCGACGAAATATTCCACCCGGGATGGACACTAAAAAAGCGGAACGCCGGAGGGCTGAAGTAATGGCCGCCATCCAGATTGGAGAAATGCCAGAGCATGCCTTGCAGGAGGTGGAGTCCGAGCTCCTGGCCTCCAGGGCGCAAGCGGAGGTCGAAAACCGAGCCAGAGAGGAAGCTCTCTCCGTCATAGAGGCCCTTGAGGGTCGGGAAAAGTCCGCCAAGCAGGAGTTGGAAGCCTCAAAAAAGAGGCACAGGGCCCTTATTTTGGAAACCCTGGCC
>JAOUNV010000188.1 GCA_029880775.1 Nitrospinota bacterium
CCCTTTTTGGCGCCGTCGATCGATTGGAACAACTCGCGGCTTTTGGTCAGACCGAATGCCTTTGTATTGAGCGCGATCTTTATACCCAGCATGAAGCCATGTTTGTTGAATTCCCCGGTCAGCTTTTCATCCATCGCCACCGACAGGATATGCGCCGAAGAGCCATCGCCGAAACGAGCCAGGTCTTCTTTTGTGAAAAACATCCGCACCGTCACGGAATTGGATTTCTCAATAAAATCGAACAACTCCGGCATAAGGGTCTGCTTCCCATATCTTCGCTGGCGGGCCAGAGCGGAATAGGTGGTCAAGGTGGCCCCCCGTTCGATGCGGTACGCGTAATACTGGCCCAGAAAGCGCACCGGCCAGCTCTTGGTCAGGCGCACCAGGCCATTGTCTATATCCCCATACAGCTCCTTGCCAATGGCGTATGCGCCCAGGATGGAGACCACCGCCTCCACGCTGAATAATTGGTCCGGCGCGATTATAGAGAAGATGGTGGCGATCAACCCTCCAAGGAAGAGACCGAAAATGTTGCCCATCGGGTTGTGGATCGGCACGTATGATGAGCGCAGGTGGCCGGAGATGTCGTGGGCGTATTCCTCAAAGGGGTTAACGGAGTAATTGCTGGTGTTAATCATCTTGGAGTATGGGTAGAGCACCACATGCAGCTCCACAGAGTCGAAAGATTTGAGCTCATCCACCCGGTTCACCTCCACATCGTAAAGATAGGGGATGCGCTGGTCTGGCAGAAAAGTGATGTATGGGGCGTCGGCGCGGGCCGTTTGGGTGGAATTATCCGTGTCGCTCGTCATCAGAATCCGCCGTGAAAAAAGTTTCCCTGTCCATTGGTGGAATTATGTCAAATGAAGGCGTAATGGCGCAATGGGATTTGTGTTGGCGGCTGAGGGTTGGCGAAACTGTGAGATGATCTAGGCCCTTTATTAACCATCCTTGCTCTGACCCTGGATATTTGGTATAGTACCCGTTCTTCAAACTCCTTGCCACGCCATCGGGGCGAGGCTATTTAACCCGAAAGGAGGTCGATTTGAAAGAGTTCGAAGCATTGTATATCCTCAAGACAGATCTGCTGCCAGAGGATACCGAAAAGGAAGTAAAGGCCATAGAGGCCATCGTCACCGGCGAAGGCGGCGCCGTGATCGAGCATTCTGATTGGGGCAAGAAAAGGCTGGCCTACGCCATCGCCAAGCAGCGATACGGCCAGTTTGTGCTCTTTCGCTTTTCCAGCCCACCCACCACGCCGGAGAAAATGACCAAGCATTTTCGCTACAACGAAAACGTTCTGAAAGGAATGATTTTGCGGCTGGACGGAAGCACTGGATACAACCCAGAGGCCGAGGTGGACCCCGAGGCCGTAGCCGAGGACAAAACACCATCCTGGGTAAAGGCCCAGGCGGAGCAGAAGGAAGCTCTGGAAAAAGCCTCAAAGGAAGCTTCGGCGGAAGCGCCACCGAAAGCCTCCACAGAAGCCTTACCTGAAACTTCGCCTGAGGTATCGGCGCCCAAAACCGAGGAACAACCCAATGTCCAGCCTGAATAAGGTAACCCTGATCGGCAACCTGACCCGGGATCCGGAGCTGCGCTACACACCATCCGGCATGGCTCTGTGCAAGTTTGGACTTGCGGTTAATCGCAAGTACAAATCGGGCGACGAGTGGAAGGAAGATGCCACATTTGTTGATATAACGGTGTGGGGTAAACAAGGAGAGACTGCTTCTGAGTACCTCTCCAAGGGCCGCCAGGTATGTATTGATGGGCGGTTGACATTCTCCCAATGGGAGACCGATGACGGGCAGAAGCGAAGCAAGCTTGAGGTAACAGGCGAGCGCGTTATTTTCCTTGGTGGCGGACGCGGCCAGGGCGGCCAGGGCGGCCAGTCAGATTCCCCCGGCGGTGGTGATGGGGGCGACAGAAAATACGAGGACGACGTCCCGTTTTAAACAAGACAATGAAGCCTTTTGGTCCCCCTGTCGGGTGGACCATACCGGCTCTATTAATTACTGGAGAGTTACAAGATGCATATGCAAAGGAGAAAGCCTGCCGATGGCGGCGCTCGACGACGGCCCATGTTTCAGCGGAAAATATGCAGGTTTTGCATGGACAAGATAGAGCATATCGACTACAAGGATATTAAGATCTTGCGGAATATGCTGACGGAGCGGGGCAAGATTATCCCCAGCAGGATATCGGGCAACTGCGCCACCCATCAGCGCAAGGTGACAGTGGCCATCAAGCGGGCCAGGAATATCTCGCTGATACCATTTACCAACATCTAGCGCCTGTGCAGGCTGGAAATGATTGGTGTAATGGATTTGCAACGGCAGGCTAGCAGCCCGTTATACCATTTGGCGCCCATAGCGCTGTCGGTATTTCTTTTCTTTGTGGCGGTGTCGTTTAAAATTCCGTATGCGCTAGCCTTGGCCGGGGTTCCCTTGTACTACTCCATGGCCCGGCATGGACGCGGGTATGCTGTCACGGTGGCCATCGGCGCGGCGCTGGCTGTATTGATTATCGGCGACACCCTATTGGCCCTGTGGTTCACCTCGATTTGTGTGGTTATGGCGCTGGCGGCGGCGGAAGCTCTGCGACGGCGGACCGGTTTGGGTATGGCTGTGGCGATCTCGGCTATTTCTCCTTTCCTGGCGGTGATCATAATTTTCGCCATCACGGCCCAAGGCGCAGGCGAGGGCATGTTCCATACGGCGCGGGAGGTCTCTGAGCGGGTTGTGGCGAATATGATGGAACAGCAGGCCCAGATCGGCGGACACAAGGAAATGGGTCAATTCCTAAAGTCGGAGAGGGAAACATTGGTATGGGTTCTTTCCGCGGTTTTTCCCTCGGTGATTTTCGATATGACTCTGCTCCTGGCGCTGTTGCACTACCTGATGACTCGCGCCTTCTCTATCCGGTTTGGGTGGCGGGCTCATATGCCGGATCACGACCTGACCCGATGGAGGGCGCCAAACAAGCTTGTTTGGGTGGGGATGGCGGGTGTAGCGTTGGCGCTGACCGGGGTGAACACATTCACCGCTGCGCTGGGCTTGAACCTACTTTTGGCCACAGGGATGGTTTACTCCCTGCAAGGCCTTTCCACAGTCCATCACTGGCTGTATAAGGTAAAAACTCCCTTGGGAGTGAACAACCTGTTATATATCCTGCTTCTGGTGGCGATTCCCTGGTCGCTGATGCTGCTTTGCAGCCTGGGATTGATAGACGCCATGCTTGATCTGCGCAAAGACCCGGACGAGGGGCTGGCGCAGGGCAATTGACTTAAAACTAAATAGATAATTGGAGATATGAATCATGAAAATCATTCTTAATGAGTACGTGCCCAATCTGGGCGACGCTGGCGAGCGGGTGACCGTGGCCGGAGGCTACGCCAGAAACTACCTGTTCCCCAAGCGGCTAGCCTTTGAGGCCACCGCCGAGAATGTCAAGACCTTCGAGAACAACCTGAAGCAGAAGGCCCGCAAGCTGGTGAAATTTCATGGTGAGGCGGAGGCGAAAAAAGCTCAGCTAGAGGCATTGGGTTCCCTGGAGTTTACCCGCAAATCAGGAGAGCAGGGAAAGCTGTTCGGCTCCGTCACCTCTTCAGACCTGGGAGAGGCGCTGGTCGCCAAAGGGTTTGATATCGACAAGCGAAGAATCGTGCTGAACAATCCGATCAAGAGCTTGGGGGAAACTTCGGTGGAGATCAAACTGCATCCGAAGGTCACCGCCGTGGTGAAAGTCGTTGTCCTCGCGGAAGCCCCGGAGCCAGACGCTCGGGAGCTGGAGGATCAAGCTATGGCGGCTCAGGAGGAGCAGGCTGCAGCAGGACCTGATGACACCGTGCCGGCTGACCAGGATAATGAAAACCAGGAGGCCTGATTGATATACGTTCCATCGAGAACCCGCCACGGGGAGGCGCCCCCGGCGGGTCTGAGGGGATGAGAAGATCCACGTTGCGGCTCTAAAATCGCTTTCGCCTTTTCGCCATATTGGCGGGTGGAGGGGATTGTCCTTTGTGGATTATCCTGATATGCTTCAATTTTGTTAGCGTCGTGAATCGAAATCGGACAACGGGATGGACGTTAAAAGTATTCTTGCTCAAAGCGATATCGCCAAGGGGATGGAAGAGGAGCAGCTGGAGAAGCTGGTGGCCATCGCCAAAGCTGTCGACTTTAAGAAAAACGATATCCTTATCAAGGAAAACGACACCAGTAGCGATATCTTCGTCCTTTACAAGGGCTGGATTTCGGTGGAAATTCAGCGTTTCCCCTACGACACCACCGCCCAGCGCCTGCGTGTCCTGAAAAGCAAAGGCGTGTTGGGGGAGTTCTCCTTTATCGACAAGTCCAGACGGTCGGCCAACGTCCGCGCCCAGGAAAATGTCTCCTGCGTGGTTCTGCCGGGCGACGAACTGGAAAAACTGACGGAATCGGACGCGAAGGTAGGCTTTGCGATCATGAAAAATATCGCGAAGCTGTTATCGGAGAAAGTCCGCAGTTCCAATTTCGAACTTAGAAACCAACTTATCTGGTAGAGCCCCCTGCCCCGAAAGGCCGGTTGATCCATGTCTCTTCAGTCAATCATCGCCATCCACGCCGCCGCCAGGATTCTGCGCTCCGGCCAGAAGGATGACGCCGCCAAAAGGCTACAGGCCATCGACCAGAATACCAGGGACCATAGGGTGGGCACGCGGCTGGCGCTGCTGACCGGGGACTACTCCCCCCTGCTTCAGGCCGCCGATGAGGGGCGAGGTGGCCGGGCCGCATGGCTTTTCCTGGCGGTGGAGAGGGCCCTGGCCGAGGATTATACCAAGGCTGAAGAATTCGCCAGAAGAACCTTGGACACGGCGCCGAATAACATGACGGCCCAGGCTCTTTTTGGGCTGGCCAGGTTTGCCCGCACAGGGGACAAGTCAAAATTGCGCCAGCATATCGGCGCCCTCCCCCACGCGGCGACAAAAAT
>JAOUNV010000189.1 GCA_029880775.1 Nitrospinota bacterium
TGCCCTCGGGAAATCTTCTGAAGGTAGCAATAATACAATGTAACTCCCGAAATAAAAAGACCCCCGCATCCCAGACGCGGGACACGGGGGTTTGTTTATACGATCAGCTTTATCGCCAGTTGGTCATTCCTTTGGAACCTTGAGCATGGCGATGGTGGTGTCTCCGTTGCGCACAACCATCACAAGCAGTGTGGAGTCGGGCTCGGCCGATTCGATCGCCTTCTCATACTCCGTTATTGAGCGGATTTTCTTCCGCTCGATGGAGATGATCACATCACCGGGGCGAATCCCCCCTGCCGCCGCCGGCGAGCGAGGATCCACTTCTGTAACCACCACGCCCTTGACGGATCTATCCAGCTCCAGCCGCTTGGTCCATTTCGACGTAAGTTTCTCTATGGTCATACCCATAGATATTTTTTCTTCCTTCTTGGTCCCGGCTTCATCCGTGTTGGCGGCCTCGGCCTTGCTGTCGGCGAATTCACCCAGGGTGACAGTTAACGTCTTTTTCTTTCCGTCCCGGAAAATAATGACCCGGACTCTCGAACCAGGCTTGTGGGTGGCCACGATCTTTGGCAGGGCCATATGGCTTGGAACGTGGGTACCATCGAACTCCAAGATCACGTCAAATGGCAAAAACCCGGCCTTGTCCGCCGGGGAGCCTTTTTTGACCGTCTCGATCAACGCCCCAGCTTCGCTATCCAGTCCCAGCTTTTTGGCTATCTCCTTGTTAACACCAAGAAGCCGCACACCCAACCATCCGCGGCGGATGTGTCCCTTCTTCATGTCGTTGTAAATTTTCTTCACAGCGTTGATGGGAATGGCGAACCCGATGCCGATGTTGCCAGAATTCATCCCGCCACCGGTAAAAATGGCGGTGTTGATCCCCACCACGTTGCCGTGATAGTCGAGCAGCGGTCCGCCGGAATTGCCCTGGTTGATGGCGGCGTCTGTCTGGATAAAGTCATCGTAATCACCAGCGCCTATGATCCGTCCCTTGGCGGAAACCACTCCCACCGTGACAGACTGGGACAAACCGAATGGATTGCCGATGGCCATCACCCAGTCTCCCACTTCCAGAAGCTTGGAGTCGCCCATGTTGAGGGTTTTTAGATCCCCCTCCGGCTCGATCTTGAGCAGCGCCACGTCCAGCTTCGGGTCTATGGTGACGATTTTCGCCTTGTACTCCTTACCTTTGTTCCCACCGCTTCCATTGCCCATGGTGACGATGATTTCATCGGCGCCAGAAACCACATGGCTGTTGGTCAGGATGAACCCATCCTTTTCCACAATGAACCCAGACCCGAGGCTTTGCCTTTCCCTCTTGGGCGGGGCTGGGAAGTTTCGTCCAAAAAACTCGCGCAGTTGCTTTTCGCCCTTGGATGATTTCGGTTTCATCTTGGCGGAAATGTTCACCACCGCCTCGGTCCGGTTCCTGGCGATATCAGCAAAAACTTTGGAAAAATCAGGGCTTTTGGCCCAAGCCTGGCCAACGGGGCCCAAAGGCGTGGGGCCGGAATATCCGAAAATAGCTAAAGCCAGCAGAATCGCCGACGTTGAATATGACAGGTTTTTATTGGATTTGGTCATGATCCTCTCTCTTAGGGCAGAAGTAACTAATAACGTACACATACTGAGTTAGATGATACGGACATGTCGCCCGAATTTAAAAATAAAAAAAAGATTGACAAAGCTTGGGTTTATGTCAAAATAGGAATTAACTATTTGAAATGCTTTTATTGCTGGATACAGCGATTTGAACTTGTTGAAATATGGGATCTGAAGAAAAACTGAAAAAGGTGCCGGTGACTACGCATTTGTACCAACGGCAGATCGATCAGCTGAACAGGGTAGCCAAGGAGCTGCAGGTGACCAAGGCGGTTCTGTTCAGGGAAGCTATCGAGCAATTGTTGAAGAAATACGAAGAAAAACAACTGGATATTGGAATTAAGTAAAGCTCATGGCTTCTTACAGCATAATCAAGGGGAATAACCCAGTTGTGTTCACTCTCATGACTTCAGATGAAAATAAGGTTTCCCGTCTCACCCAAGGGACGGGATTTTTTGCATCTGCTTGGACTTCTGGCCGGACCAAGACCACCACTGTACTGACCACCACCTGCGTAGTTCGTGCTTTACGACCTGCGCAAAACCACCCTTTGGGCCATTAGTTTGAGTTCTGTCTCCATCCCGTGGAGGCTTAAGATGTGATACCGGCTCCGGTCCCCACCCGGAGCCGGTAATTTTTTTGTCCTGACGCCGACTGCCGGCATAAAAATTTTCCCCTTGAGACTTGGCCCCCATTGTGATATATAAATAGTTGAGTTGACTTGGGTTGTTTATTACGATTACGTTATTAACCCTCGCCGCGCTCGATAAGGACGGAAATTTTTTGAGCCAATACATTTGTTCGGGGGCTACCCTGTTCGCTTGTTGCGCAGATCCCGGAGCGATCCGGGAAAGCCTGATGGCGGACGCGGCGGCATCCACTTGGCTAGGCCAGGTTCAAAAAATTACGTCCAACGGCGCGGATGGGGGTTTTATTTAAGTTTCGCTGTTGAGTACTGGAACACACCATGGGACTGATTACCTCGTTTGCCCTGCTCGCCGCCGGATCAGCTGATTTCGCTATCCGGTGTCTTGAGACGCGATATGCTTCGCCAGGCTACGGGATTTTTCGCGTTAAGATGAAACCTTCAAGGATAAGAGCCCGTTTCTCGCCGAATCTGGTGGGGCGGTTTTTTGTATTTTCCTATCTCTTTGCCCCTCCAATGCTCCTTTCGTCATGTTTGGCGGTCGGTGGCGGGGGCCTCCAGTTTCATCATTTCGCTCCAATCAGGCCAATGGTCCCGGCGGCATAGCCGGGGAGTTCCATTTCACTCGGCGGTTATGGGTGTCATACCCGCATAACCCTATTATATAAGGGGTGAACATGGAGACCATTTTAATTGCCGTGGCTGCGGCTGTGGGCGGCTTTTTCGCCGGAATGTTCCTGAAAAAATCTTCCGTTTCCAGAGAAGCGGCGGCTAAGATCGAGGAATCTGAGCGAATACTGGAAAAGGCGAAAATCGAAGCCTCCACCATTGAAAAGGAAGCGCTACTGGCCGCCAAAGAGGCTGCGTTGAAAGCGCAGACCGATTTCGAGACCAGGATCAGCGAAAAGCGCAACGAGATCGACAAGATCGAAAATAGACTGCTGCACAGAGAGAGGTCTCTGGATAAAAAGCTGTCCCAGCTTGAGTCGAAGGAATCTTCGCTTTCGCGAAAAGAAGAAAAGCTGGACCTGCAAAACCAGACCATGGAGAAGAAAAACTCCGAAATGGACCTCCTGTTGCGCCAGCAGGTGTTGAAATTGGAGGAGATCGCCGGCATTTCCTCCGAAGAGGCCAAAAAAGAACTAAAAGAAAGCTTCTATACCGAAGCCAGAAACGAGGCGGGACATATCGCCAAGCGTATAGAAGACGAGTCGGCCGACAAAGCCCGGGAAAACGCCAATATGATAGTGGCTCTGGCGGTGCAGCGATGCGCGCCAGACTTCGTGGCGGAGAATACCGTCTCCATCGTGGACCTGCCCAACGAAGAGATGAAAGGCAGGATCATCGGTCGGGAAGGGCGCAACATCCGCGCGCTGGAAGTGGCCACTGGTGTGGACCTGATTATCGACGACACGCCCAACGCCGTCATCCTCTCAAGCTTCGACATTGTGAAAAGGGAGATAGCCCGGCAGACCCTGCTTAAGCTGATGAGCGATGGAAGGATTCATCCTGGCAGGATCGAGGACACAGTGGACAAGATAACCCGCGATGTGAACAACCAGATGAAAAAAGAGGGAGAGCGGGCCTGCATGGAGCTGGGGCTTGATGGAGTGCATACGGAAATAGTAAAGCTGCTGGGGAGGCTGAAGTATAGAACCAGCTACTCCCAAAATGTGCTTAGGCACTCTGTGGAAGTCGGTTTTCTGTGCGGTATGATGGCCGCCGAACTGAAACAGAACGTGAAGCTGGCCCGCCGGGCTGGGATTTTGCACGACCTGGGCAAGGCGGTGGACCAGAGCATGGAGGGAAAGCACACCCAGATCGGCGCGGACCTGGCCCGAAAATACAACGAGCCAAAGGTGGTGATAAACTCTATCGCCTCCCACCATGAGGATGTCCCGGCGGAATCTATCATCGCCATACTGGTGGCCGCCAGCGACGCTCTCTCCGCCTCTCGTCCTGGCGCCAGAAGGGAAATGCTGCAAAACTATATCAACAGGATGCAGAAGCTCGAGGAAATCGGCGACTCCTTCGATGGCGTGGATAAATCATACGCCATCCAGGCTGGCCGCGAAATTCGGGTGGTGGTGATGCCGGACCGGGTGACCGACTCCGAAGCCTTCTTCCTGGCCAAGGATATAGCCAAAAAGATCGAGGGAGAACTGGCCTATCCGGGCGAGATCAAAGTCACCGTCATCCGGGAAACCCGGGTGGTGGAATCGGCCCGGTAGCGGCCATCTATGCGTATTCTGGCTATCGGCGACATCTTTGGCAGGGTGGGCCGCAGGACTCTTAAGCAGGGGCTGGCGAACATCATAGCCATGACGAAGGTCGACTTTGTCGTGGCCAATGGGGAGAACCTGGCCGGCGGATTCGGAATCACCAAGGATTCGGTGGAAGAGGTATTCGGCCTGGGGGTGGATGTCATGACCTCCGGCAACCATATATGGGACAAAAAGGAGGCTCTGCAGCTTCTGGAAACCCACAAAAACATCCTGCGCCCGGCCAACTACCCCGCCCGCTCCCCCGGCAAGGGCTCCGGCGTGTATCAGAGCAAGTCTGGCAAGCCGGTGGGGGTGATTAACCTGCAGGGGCGCGTGTTCATGGACGCCCTGAACTGCCCCTTCGCCCAGGCGGAGGAGGAGCTGGAGAAGGTGAACTCCCAGACGAAAGTGATCCTGGTGGACATGCACGCAGAGGCCACCAGCGAAA
>JAOUNV010000190.1 GCA_029880775.1 Nitrospinota bacterium
AGCCGACCGGAACTGGGCGCCGCGAGAGCCAGGCTGGACGCTGCAAAAGAGATCGCCCAGGCGACTAAAAGCGAGCAATACCCCACATTGAGCGCTTTTGGCGCCTACCAGGTGGCCAACAACGTCGGGATCGGGGATTCCGACACATTGTTCGACCAGTGGAATGTGGGGCTCCGGTTGGAGATGAACCTGTTCGACGGGCGGGAGCGCGCGTCCAGAAGAAAACAGCGACTGGTGGATGTGGAGATGGAGCGAATCCGGCTTCATGAGCTTAAGCGCAACGTGAAGGTGGAAGTGAAATTGGCCTTTGACGAAATGCGCAGGGCTATGGAATTCACTATGTCTCAACGTAAAAGCGTGAAGTTAGCCAGGGAAACATATCGGATCGCCAAGGTGAACCGCCAGGAAGGGGTGATGACTCAGCTCGAACTGCTGGACGCCCAGATGGCCCTCACCCGGGCTGGGATAAACTATCAAAAATCGCTATTCGAATACGCAACGGCCAGGGCCATGCTGCAACGCGCCATTGGCGAGGATATCAGCATCCGGGAGGAAAAAAAATGACCGCAGTTTCTTTGATAAAACACGGGCCTTTGAAAGCAAGGTCAATGGCGACGATAATGATGGTCGGAGGTCTGGTTATTGGGCTGGCGGCCTGTTCCGCCGAGGCTCCCAATGCCGCCCCTCAGGCGCAGGAGGAAAAGGTCGTCCGGGTCAATATAATAGAAGTGATCCCGGAGACTTTCGAGCAGAAGCTCACTTTACCCGCCGCCGCCAAGGCGTCCAGGGAGGTTACCGTGGCGTCGGAGACTCTGGCAAGGGTGGAGAAAGTCGGCTTCGAAAAAGGGGACGAAGTGGCGGAGGGGGCGCCACTGGCCTGGCTGGACGACTCCGCTGTGCGGGCCCAGATGGGGCAGGCGGCCGCCGACCGGGACATGGCGAGACTGGACTATAAAAAACAGAAGGCCTTGCGGGACAAGAACGCCAACGTTTCCGAATTTACCCTGGAGAGAACCAGGCTGACGCTGGTGGCTGCGGAAGCCAGGCTGGCGGGGCTGGCCTCCAGCCTGAAAAAGTATACCATCACCGCGCCCATCCCCGGCGTGACTGTAAGCCGGGATATCGAAGTGGGCGCCGTGCTGAGCCCAGGCGCGCCAGTGACCAGGATCGTGACCACGCGACCCTTGAAAGTGCTGGTGGGGGCGCCAGAGTCAACCATCTCTGATTTTGCTATTGGCAAGCAGGGGCAAGTGGTCTTTGATGCTTTCCCGGATCGCGCCTTTGAGGGAACGGTGACATATGTGGCGGCGGAAGTGGGAAAGACCAGCCGGGTGTTTGAAGTGGAGTTGACACTGCCGAATACGGACGGCGCTATCCGCCCGGAGATGGCCGCCAAGGTGACGTTTGTTCGCCGTTCCATACCAGGCGCCATAGTCGTCCCGCAGACTTCCATAGTGGAGCTTGCCACAGGACATGTGGTGTTCACGGTAACTCAGGACAAGAAGGCTCATCAAGCAGATGTGGTGGTGGGGGACTACTCTGAAGGAAAGACAATGATAAGCTCCGGCCTGGCCGCAGGAGACAAGCTTGTGGTTCTGGGCCAGCGCGGGCTGGTGGAAGGCGACACCGTGGAGACGGTGGAGTGAAAACAAACATACGCGGATGGGCATAAACGGATGAAGATAACGAATTTTTCAGTCCGAAATTACATGGCGGTCTATGTCATGATCCTCATCATTGTGGTGGTGGGGTATTACGCTTACGTATCCATGCCGCGCGAATCCAGCCCGGACATCACCATACCCTTTGTGATAGTGACCACCAGCTACCGCGGGGTCTCTCCCCAGGATATGGAGACTCTGGTGACCAACAAGCTGGAGAACCAGATAGAGAACATCGAAAGCATCAAGGAGATGCGCTCCTCCACCAAGGAGGGGCTGTCGCTGATTACGGTGGAGTTCGATCCATCGGTGGACATAGACGAGGCCCTGCAGAAAGTCCGTGACAAGGTGAATATCGCCAAGGCGGAGATTCCCCCGGACGCAGACGAGCCATCGGTGCAGGAGATCAACTTTTCCAACGTCCCCATCCTTATGCTGAACATATCCGGCAAGTACGGCCTGGTGCGCCTGAAAAAGGTGGCGGAGGATATGAAGGACAAGATCGAGCAGATCCACGGTGTGCTCAGCGTGGAGATCGCCGGTGGGCTGGAGCGCGAAGTGCAGGTGGATGTGGATCCGGAGTTGCTGCGGTACAACAACCTGGCGCTCAAGGATATCAAGGAAGCTATCGAGCACGAGAACGTTACCATCCCCGGCGGATCTGTGGAGGTGGGCGACTATAAATACACCATCCGTACCCCCGGCGAATTCAAGGATCCATCGGTGATCGGCGGACTGGTGTTGAAGACGGGCCGACTGCAACCTGTGTATATTCGCGACGTGGCCGATATCAAGTTTGGGTTCAAGGAGCCGACATCGCTAGCCCGCCTGGGGGGTGACGACTGCATAACCTTGTCTGTGACCAAGCGCTCCGGCGAAAATATCATCGAGGTGTCTGACGCCATAAAAGAGCTTGTCGCGCAGGAGAAGCCTGCCCTGCCCAGGACCACGGAGGTGACCATCACGGCCGATCAGAGCGAGATTACCCGCTCGTTGGTGAACGACCTGGAGAACAACATAATTACCGGGTTGATCCTGGTGCTGCTGGTATTGCTGGTGGCGATGAATCTGAAAGTGGGTGTGTTTGTCGCCATTGCGGTTCCCTTTTCCATGCTCATCACTTTCATGGCCATGCACGCTCTCGGCTTTTCGCTGAACATGGTGGTGCTTTTTTCGCTGATACTGGTGCTCGGCATGCTGGTGGACAACGCCATAGTGATAGTGGAAAACATATATCGCCATGCCGAAGAAGGCGCCTCGCCGGTGCGGGCGGCCATTGACGGCGCCTCCGAGGTGACAATGCCAGTGATCACTTCCACGGTGACCACACTGGCGGTGTTTTTCCCCATGGCTTTCTGGCCGGGGATCATGGGGGAGTTCATGGTGTACCTGCCATACACAGTCTCCATCGGGTTGGTCTCGTCGCTGTTCGTGGCCCTGGTGATAAATCCCACCCTTTGCGCCACACTGCTCACTGTGAAGGCCCACGGAAAAAAGGTCCAGGAGCTTTCTGACGAGGAGCTGGGATTATTCTTTCGCTGGTACAAGTGGCTTTTGCGTAAAGCTGTGCGACACTCCGTGCTGACCATGATAATTTCGTTTGTTTCGCTGGCTGCGGTGCTGGTCCTCTACTCCAGGCTGGGGCATGGGGTTGAGTTTTTCGCAAAGGTGGAACCGACAAAGATATTCGTCAACATGGAGGCCCCCACCGGCTCTTCCGTCACCGCCACCGACCGAGTGGCCAGGCTCATGGAGACCTCCGTGGCCCGGCATAAGGATGTGGAGGTGTATGTCACCAATGTTGGAGTCTCCACGGAACAATTCGATTTTGGCGGCGCCAGCGAAGGCCCCAGCCACAAGGGGCGGCTTGCCGTGGACTTTATCGACCGGGTGGAGAGAACCCGCTCCACATATGTCTCCATCGAAAAGATGCGGGAGGAGGGGAAAAGGATCGTGGGCGCCGATGTGAAAATCCAGGAGCAGAAGATGGGCCCTCCCACCGGGCCGCCGATTAATATACAGGTGTCGGGTCCTGAGTATGACAGCATCGTGGACTACAGCTCCCAGGTGGAGAAGCTTCTAAAGGAGATCCCCGGGCTGGTGGATTTGAAAAATGACTTTTCCCTGGGTCGGCCGGAGCTGATCATCCGCATCGATCGCGAAAGGGCTGCCCGCTTCGGGATGCGCACCAAGGATATCGCCCAGGAGATATCGGACGCCATCCAGGGCGCCAAGGCCTCCACGTACCGCGAGGGAAAGGACGAGTATGATATTCGGGTTCGCCTGCGAAAGGATCGCCGGGACAAGATAGAAAAGCTTAAGGATATATTCATCAGCCACGAGGGAAAGACGGTTCCCCTTTCTTCCTTCGCCAAGTTAACCACAGAGCCGGGCTTCGCCTCCATCGCCCATATCAACGGCAAGAAGTCGGTGACTGTCTCCGCCAATGTGCAAAGCGGGGTAAACGAGAACGCGATGCTGGCGGAAGTGAAGAAACTTTTGGCCGAGAAGCTGCCTGTCCCCACCGGGCTACGGGTGGATTATACCGGGCAGAACAAGGACCAGCAGGAGGCCCAGGCCTTTTTGGGCAAGGCGTTCGTGGCCGGTGTATTCATGATAGGCTTCGTGCTGGTGTTGCAGTTCAACTCTTTGCTGACACCGTTAGTGATACTGACGGCTGTGTTGCTGTCCCTTCTGGGTGTGTTCATCGGGCTTATGGTCACAGCCACTCCTTTCGGTATCATCATGACCGGCGTGGGGGTGATCAGCTTGGCCGGTGTGGTGGTGAACAATTCCATAGTGCTGCTCGACTACACCATCCAGCTGCGTGAGCGGGGAATGGACAAGCTCTCCGCCGTGGTCTTCGCCGGGATCACCCGTGTGCGTCCTGTGCTGCTGACTGCGGTGACAACCATCCTTGGGCTGACACCGATGGCGGTGGGGGTGAGTTTTGATTTCAAAAAAATGGAGATGATCACCGCCTCCGACTCGGCGGATTGGTGGGGACCGATGGCGGTGGCTGTGATATTCGGCCTGGCCTTCGCCACGCTTTTGACACTGGTGGTGGCGCCCGCGATGTATTACCTGCTGGACACGATCAGCGAAAGAGTGACAGGCTCGTCGCTCACCCACGATGGCGTGGACCAGGGCAAATTCAGCCACCCTGTGAAAAAGGAAGAAGCGCAGGTGTAAGGGGCGCTCGCCGAAAAAACACCTGTTGGAAAAAGGGCGATTGACAATCCTTGCCATGAAAAACTACACTTGTCTGGCGCCCGCGCG
>JAOUNV010000191.1 GCA_029880775.1 Nitrospinota bacterium
CATGGTCTCCGGTGTAACGGAAAAAGAGAAACTCCAGGAGGCGTTCACCGCCGGCGCTTCAGATTATATTGAAAAGCCGGTCAACGAAATCGAGCTTGTGGCAAGGGTGAAATCGATACTGAGCCTAAGCAGGGAGATCAAGGAAAGGAAGGATAGGGAAGTCAAGCTGCTGAAGCTGACCAGGCAGCTGGAGGAAGCCAATAAAAAGCTGGAGGTCCTTTCCTCATTGGATGGGCTCACCGGCGTGGCCAACCGTAGGATCCTGGACCAGACCCTTTCCAAAGAGTGGAGCCGGATGTCTCGCAGCTCCAAGCCGATATCCATGATCCTCATCGATGTGGATTATTTCAAAAAATTCAACGATTCCTACGGTCATATCGCCGGGGATGAGTGTCTTAAGAAGGTGGCTCGAGCCATCAGCTTCTCTGTATCACGTCCGGCGGACACTGTGGCCCGATATGGGGGAGAGGAATTCGCCGTGATCCTGCCGGAGACCGACGGGGCAGGGGCCCAAAAGATCGGAGTCGCCATTATGGATAAGGTGGGCAAGCTTGGGATAAAACATGAATCCTCAGAAGTGGGCAAAACCTTGACCGTGAGCCAGGGGGTGGCCACGATGGTTCCTGATGATAAAAAGAAATGCGGCGCGCTCCTGGAGATGGCCGATACGGCCCTGTACAAGGCAAAGAATGAGGGGCGCGCCAGGATAGTGGCGCTTAAGTGATTTGAGTTACGACAGGAGGATAGTTGGCTCCCTGCTGTCGGGCGCGTTTCATGTTTCGCAGTGTAGCCTGACGGAGCAGTGGAGAGCTTCTATGAGCCTAGGGGAAATATTGGTCATCATGAATCCTTCTATAAGAATCGGTCATCTATCCCCTTTATGTATAACATCTGTCCCCATGCTGGGGGTTTGGTAGTGGGAATCAAGAGGAATATATGAAATTCGCTGTGCAGGTGCTGGAGGCGCCATACAACAACCAGGCCTCAGACACGGCCTACCATTTCATCAAGGCCGCCCTGGACAAGGGGCACACCATAGTTCGGGTCTTCTTCTATCACAACGGAGTGATCAACGCGAACAACTCCGCCGAGCCGCCCAATGACGACAGGAATATCTACAAGCGCTGGACGGAACTGGGGAAGGAGAAGGGGATCGATATAGTGGCCTGCATCGCCGCTTCCAAACGGCGTGGGATCAAGGAAGGGCAGATCGTGGAAGGAACACGCATATCTGGTCTTGGCCAGCTGGCGGATATGACCATAGAAGCCGACAGGCTGATAACCTTCGGATAAGGGAGATGGAAGTGGACGAAGAGATGGAAGTGGATGAGAACGTAAAGAAGGTAATGTTTGTGATGCGCAAGGCGCCTCATGGGTCCATATACAGCTATGAGGGGTTGGAGACTGTGCTGATCACCGCCGCCTACGAGCAGGATATGACGATGGTGTTCATAGGTGACGGTGTGTTCGCCTTGGTCAAGGGGCAGGACACCACAGATATCGGCATAAAGGGGTTCATCAAGACATACGGCGCTCTGGAGCATTACGACGTGGAGAAGATCTACGTGGATCGCGTTTCCATGGAGGAGCGGGGCCTTGCAGCCGATGACTTCGCCATCGACGTGGAGGTGAAAGAGGCGGAGGAGATCGCCGCCATTATGGAAGAACAACATGCTACAATCCCCTATTAATTGCGGGAACAAATTAGAAATAAGGAGCCGGAAAATGTTGCATATGGTCAATAAATCCCCTTTCACCAGCAGCGCCATGGACGAGGCGGCCAGGATCGCCGCCAAGGGGGCGCCCATTTTGTTGATCGAGGATGGTGTGTACGCCGCCCGGGCGGGGACCTCCTACGAGCCGAAACTTGCCGAGATAATAAAGGATCACCCTGTGTACGCATTGGCTCCTGACCTGAAGGCCAGGGCCGTGGGAAAATTGATCGATGGAGTGACTCAGGTGGACTATGCCGGTTTTGTGGATCTGGTGGAGAAGGATAAGACCCACTCCTGGCTTTAATTAACACCAGGAGACGCTATGGGCGCAGGTGATAAATTCTAGTCCCAATCCCCCCTTGATTTATAGTGAGCTTTTTTTCTCTTACCTTGGGGGGTGTATGCGCATAGCTCAAAGCGCCGATATCCTCGCATTGTCTCGTGTAACAAAATGATGCTATTTCCTTTCTTATGTCTTGCCAATTCCGTGGGGTGTGTGAAAATTGGCATATTTCCCCAGGAGACATTTCCATACATATTGGTAATATGTAAATAGAACGAAAGATGTTATAATGCATTAGCTCGATCTGTATTCGAGTGACAAAGGAAACTAAATTATTGCAGAGCGCTTTGTCATGAATGCCCACCTTAGATTCCCCTGTTTTGTTCTCTTGGTCTTGCCAATGTTTTTCATTGGGATGGTTCCCACCTCCGCAGACGCAAAAATCAGAGCTCGAGCGTCTTTCGTGGAAGGAAAGTCTCTGGTATATCCATTACATTCGGAAGACGCGTCGGTCATCAGGGTGGGCTATGGGTTTTCAGAAGGGGACCGGATCGTCACGCTGAAGGGCGCCACCCTGGGGATTTCATATGAAGACGGGAGCGTGACATCAGTGTCGGAAGGGACACAGATATTCATTCGCAAGATGGAGAAAACAGCGAGCGGTTCCACGCTTTTTTCCTTCCGGCTGATCGTGGGCAAGATGCGGTCTCTGGTGGCCAAACTGGGTGGTAAGGATTCTCGCTTTGAATATGTGACGAATTCGTCGATCTGCGGAGTGGCCGGGTCCGACCTGGAGGGGGAGACCTCCGCAAAAGGGGATAAGTTCACGATAGGTTGCGCAGGGGTGGGAGTGACCTACCCTAACCGGGGTGACACCGACTATATGAGGGATGGGGTGTTGATAACTCCTGGTGAGGCAGTGAAGATCACTCCCACTTCAGGCAGAAAAAAATTCCATACCATCCGTCCGTTCTCAATGGTCCAGAAAACCGTATTTCGTGGCGATAGGCAAGGTATGGCTGGCTGGAATAAATCATCCGATATCCCACATGTAGCGGTGCAGGTGGCGGAGCTTTCCGGCAAGACGATGAATCTGGTGGCCATGACGGAGTTGGTAAGAAAGAGATCCTCAACAGCCCCCTTATTGGCGGCTGTTGTGTTAGGGGCCGCCACAACAAATATCTCTTCTAAAATCTCCGGCGCGTCCCTGTTGGCGGCGGCAGGAGTAGGGGCGGCCAACACGGGTAAGGCCGCGAATATCGCCGGGGCTATATCTTCCGGCTCACCCTCGGCTGCGGCCCAGGTGGCTGCGACCCTGGCGACAATGGCTCCGAACCAGGCGGCGTCAATCGCAGCAAAGGCGGCAAAGAGCTCTCCTGGCCAGGCTGGACAGATCGCCGCAAGCGTGGCTGCGGTCAATCCCAAAGAGGCCGTGAACATTGTGGCGCGGGTAGCCGCTACGGTTCCGGGGAGCTTACTGGAGATCGCTGGCGCAGTGGCGGCGTTATACCCGGATAAGACGGCCGCCACATTAAGCGCCGTACAGAAAATTAACTCGTCAGTGTCGCTGAGCGATCTGAAAGCCGCAGCCGCGAAGGCCGCGGGTATGGCCGCGAATGCGCGAAAAGACGCCAGGGTGGCCAAAAACACTGTCAGTCAGGGGCAACAAACACAAAAAGAGGCTAGTAATGCCTTTACTCCAAAATCTTCTTCTGTGGACCCAAAGGCGGAAGATAATGCCAGCCAGAAGCAAACCGGTGGCTCTGGGGCGGATGGGGGGAATAATGGCGATGGCGATGGCGATGCCGATGGCGATGGCGATGCCGATGGCGATGCCGATGCCGCTGCGGCTGCGGCTGCGGCCGCCGCTTGCGGAGGTGAAGTGTCCCCGCCGCCGCCATCGGAGAATCCATCCCAATCGGTTTCAGGGCAGTAGAACAGAACAACAAAAAATAGAAGCCATGCCGCGGCATTAGATTTAATACGTGGAATGGAAATGGCGCCAGAGAAACTGATAGCGCCGTATTGGAACTATATATGAGAAGCAATGTCTGGATCGTTTAAGGAGTCTGTTTGTGTCTTGGTTTTGGCCCTGCTTTTCGGTGTCGATGGAACGGCCTGGGGGCAAACAGCCCATCAAACACCCAAGGGAATCACAGCCGGGTCTTTTTATATTTTCCCCGCTCTTGAGTACGCATACGAGCAAGATGACAACATCTATGCCCAGCCCAACGGCGAGGTGAAGGACGAAATAGAAAGAGCAAAGGCGAGCTTGGGGCTTGTGTCTAACTGGTCGAATCATTTCTTGATGATTCAGGGCAATGTGGAAACGGGTAAGTACTCAAAGCAGAAGAATGAGGATTATCTTGATTATGCAGCCACTGCCAGTGGTCGGCTGGACATCCTGCGGGGGGTGAACGTGAATACGCGCTTGGGCGCAAGCCGCCTGCATGAGGAACGGGGCTCCGCTAATGACCTGTACGGAAGTGAGCCTACTAAATACAATCTTATCTCCGGAGACTTCGGCTTCACTCATGAAGTGTCAATATTGCAGCTCAACGCCAACCTGAAGACGGGAAACTACCAGTATGACAACACTCCCACCTCCACGTTGATCGATGTGGACCAGGTGGGAAGGAACAGGACGCAAATCGAGGGTACTTTCCGTCTTTCCCTGGTGGTGCTGGATTTGAACTCGTTTTTTGTTCAGGGGAAGTATTTTGGAAGGGATTACGAATTCAGGGACAAGACCAAATACGGGTACGACAGAAACTCCACCGGCTATGAGTTCACGGTCGGATACAAGCGGGCAATATCGGGAATCTCGTTGTTCGAGATCCAGTTCGGCAACAGGGGCCAGGAATATGTGGATGAAGACCTGCCGGATATCAGAGGATTTCAGGCGGTGGGCAGCTTCCAGTGGACCCCTT
>JAOUNV010000192.1 GCA_029880775.1 Nitrospinota bacterium
AAGCTGGTGAAGGGCCCGCCGGGAGTGAAGGCTCCGGCCACGGCGCCCACGGCAATGCCCTTAAATCCCGACTCAGTTCCCAGCCACACGGCCACTAAGTCTTTTGGTATCAGCGCCTGCATTAGCCCAGCCACCATAAACGCAACCAGGATCAAGGGTAGGGTGGGGGCTATTAATCCCAGCCCGGATTGCAGCCCCTTTATATGCTGCCCATCCCCTTTCAGGTAACCTATCGCCACAAGGACCAGGGCGATGCCCGCCATGATGGCGGTTTGGATGTAAAACTCCGCAAACTTCATTTCCTGCTACTTGCCTCTCATATATTTACTGTCGGCTTGTTTCCGCCGAACAGCGCGAATTCAAGATACTTGAAAAAACAATCGACATTTTCATAGCCGATGTCGCGTAACCACCCCAGTTGCTCTTCCAATGGCGAACAACACACCAGATCCTCTTTCCGTCTTGTCCACCATTCTTTATATATCGCTTCCCTGTCAGGCGCCAGCCCCCGGCGGACTCTGTCGGACACCAGCGCGTCCACAAAATCCTGTTCGAAAAATAGGGCCAGCTTTTCGGTGGGGGAGGATACGTTATCCAGGTTCAGGAACACTCCCCCCGCCGTCAGCATATCGAACACCTCCCTGTATACTTCTCGCTTCCGCCCGCCCGTCTGGTGATGGATGGAAAATCCGGATACCACCAGGTGGAACGGGCCACGCCCCGCCACCAGGCCAGGCCACGAAGGATCGGAGTAGTCAAGCTTGATCAACTCCGCGTCCACTTCCGCCGCCGTCGCTCTTTCTTTGGCGGCCACCAGCATTGTATCTGAAAAGTCGGCCAGGGTTAAAGAGGCGCCGGGCCATCTTTCCATCATGGCCATTCCCATCACGCCATCGCCGCAACCCAGGTCCAGGATTTTCTCCACCTTCGGCGCCATGGCTTCCGCCATTCCCACAGCCAACCGGAGCTGCTCGGCGGCAAGGGGGATGGCCCTGCGGGCATGGGCCAGGTAGTTCTCCGCCTGTCGCGGGTCTTGCCACACCTTCCCTTCGCTCACCTGGCTCATATGGTTTTCAGGCTCTCCACCGGCGCCTGTCGGCCCGCTCTCCATGCGGGGTACAGTCCCGCCAGGATCGTCAGCCCAAACACTCCGGTCAATATCGCGATGGCGCTCTCCTTGAACAAGCGGACTTTCAAAATCGGGTCCACCATGGTGCCGCCCACGGCGTATCCTTCCATATTGTCCACCAGCTGCCGCAGATCCAACCCGTGGCTATAAAGGTAATAGAAGAATGGCGCCGTCAGGATGATCCCCATTATCAAGCCCACTATTGCGATAAACAGCGATTCCAGAACCACCAGCCGGAATAGCGAGCCAGGCTTCATACCCACGGCCAGCATCACGCCGAATTCCCGTTGGCGCTCCAGCACGCTCATGAAGATGGTGTTCAGGATCCCCGCCGCGATCAGGAGTCCCACCAGAAACTGGGACAGATAGTTTCCAGCACGGTCCACCTTGATCATTCCGGAGACCTCTTTCTGGGTGGTCTTCCAGGTGAGCACCTCCAGGTTATCGTTTCCCAGGGCGGAAGTGATAACACCTCCCACCTCGTCCACCTTTCGTTGGTCGTCGATAAAAACCGCCACCATGGAGGCCTCGTCCGGCGCGTATTTGAGCATCTTTCGCACACGGTTTATCGGGATGATGGCAAAGGCGCCGTCCACCTCTTCCACGCCTGTTTTGAATATGCCGGAAACGCGTCCCACCTCGCTGACGATCTCCCCATCCACATCGGTCATGGTGTACACCAGCTTTTTGCCCAGGCCGATTTTAAGCTTCTCCGCCATTTTGGCGCCGATCACGATTTTGCGCCCATCGGAGTCTGGCGGCATCTCTCCTTCCACTATGGCACGGACGAAGGTGTTTATTTTGGCGGTCTCATGGGCCGGGTCCACAGCGAAGAAGACTCCGCCCACACTTTTGGCGGCGCTGGCGAACATGGCCATCCCGGTGATCCGTTCCGCCGCCGCCGTGACTCTGGGGATTTCCAGCGCGGTTTCCCGGACCAAAGAGGCGTCCTTCATCCTCTTCTGGAGTGTGGGAATGTCGTTATACCCTTTCGGCTCCACCGTGATGTGCCCCAGGCCCATGGTGGCGCTGGTGTCTATGATCTGTGTGTAGGTGTAATCTCCGGAGCCGGTAAAAATCACCGAGAGCAATATCCCACCGGCGACAGTGAAGCAGGTGATAAACGTCCTGCGCTTGCGCCGCCAAAGGCTGCGCCAGGCCAGCTTTATTAACATATTTTCTCCTCCGCCTGTCTCATATATGGTGGATCGCCTCCACTGGCCGGATCACCGCCGCCTTTATTCCAGGGTATATCACCGCCAGGAGCACTATCACCACCAGTGTGACCATGGGAGTGAGGATGGCCTGTTTGGTGAGGTGACAGAATATGGTCGGATCCCAGGTGACCCCTCCCAGGCTGACCCCCTCTCCCAGGGCGGAGAAGTTGATCCCATGCGTTTCGTAATACATGGTGAGGGGTATTCCGACGGCCATAGCCAGGGCGCATGCGATGGTCACCTGAATAACCGCCTCTAAAACCACCACGGCCATAACCTGCCACGGCGAAACACCAACGGCCTTCATGATGCCGAATTCCCGGATACGCTCAAATACGCTCATCAGCATGGCGTTTAGCGTCACCATGCCCACTGCGGCGTACATTATCAGCACCATAACTATCAAGCTTGCGTCGGACACCTCCATCAGGCTCGACATCAACGGTTGCAGCTGCTTCCAGCTTTTCGCTTCGTTTCCACCAGCCACTTCGATTATCTGCTCCATCGCCTCATCCAAAGGCGCATTCCTGTCCTGGCGCAGGATGACGATCTCGTGGATCCCGTCCGGAATGTACATGAAATCGCGCAGGGCCTGCTGTGTCATGAACAAGGCGCCCCTGTCCACCGCGTCCCCCACGCCTTTTAACACACCGCGCACCTGGTACAGGTCGTTGGCCATGGAGCCATCCGCCGCCTGACTCACCAACACCAGCTCGCCACCTTGCTTCACGTTCAGGATTTTCGCCAGCTTCCTTCCCAGGACCACTCCCATGGGGTCGCTATCGTCCAGCCAGACACCGGAGGAGAGGTGCTTGTATGTCTGGGTGACGGTTTTCTCCCGCTCAATATCCACCCCCATGATGGAGACTCCGGCCGAGTTCTGCTCGTGGGCCACCAACCCAAAGCCGAACAGCCGGGGGGAGGCTTTGAAACCGAGGGCCTCCAGGTCATGGAGAATCTTTTCATATCCATCAATCCTGGTGTACAGGTCCGGGTCGCTGCGGTAGCCTTCCTTGTGAATCTGGGCGTCCCCAATGTTCATTATGATCAGGTTTCGCTCCAATGCCTCCAGCATCCCAATCATCAGCGACGAGTAGAAGATCATGATAGCCCCGGCAAACGCCATGGCGCCAATGGTGGTGATCGAACGCAGCTTTCTGCGCCAGATGTTTCGATAAGCCAGGGGGAGAATCAAGGGAAGGCTCAGAATCAGCTGGATGCTCTCCTTGATGACAAATTTCGGGGCATGAAGGAGCTTCACGATCACGATAGTGATCAAATGGGCGATTCCAGCTTCCGGGGCGGGAGAGAATGAAGGATCAGGCATCGGGACGTGCTCCCGGCTTTTGTCCTGGTTGTTATTGGATGGTTCTGCCATGACAGCCTTTTATCTGCTTCTCTTTAGAGATGATATGGAAAAAAGGTTGTCGCTCAGGGAGATGTCGAACTCCATCTTGTGGTACACCACCTCGGTATATTCGTCCGGTTTGTCTTCCGGAGTCACCCGTAATGTGGCGGGGAACTTGCGCCCACCCATGGTCTTTATGTCGGAAAAAGCCATGGTCCTCATCCTCTCCATGTCTTCGTCGAAATACGTGGAGACTATCGGCATCAGGTCGTCCTTCCGCACCGCCATGGTTATCTTGCCCCACACCACAGCCGCGTCCGGCTTCGGGATAAGTTCGAACTCGTATATCTGTTGCCCGTCCCGCTCCCCGTCGAAGGCGATGGAAACATCGTAATCGTCCGACATGCGCGATTCTTTCACCAGATCATCGTTGGTGAAATGGCTTCCCATCCAGGAGCCCATCATCATCCCGGAAGTGAGCCGGATAGTCCGGTCGGTCTTCGGCAGGTATGTGTATATGCTGGTTCCGCTTTTTAAAGTGGCGGTCCCTCTTTCTTTCACCGGCGCTTTTATGATCACCAGCGACAGGTCCTTCCCCTTGCTCCACGCCTCCAGGGAGAGCTTGCGTTTATATCGTTTGGTTCTCACTTCCATGGAGAATACGGCGCGGGAGCTTTTTCCGCGCCACATGTCGTCCACCCGCTCCAGAATACGTGTCGCTTTTTCCTGGGGTGTTTCGGCGTGAGCCATGGCGCCAGCGGACAGGGCCACGGTGAGGATGGCGGCGGTCAGCCCTCTGGCCGCGCTTCTGATAATCCTTTTTGGCATTGCGCTCTCCCTTTTTAAGCATTGTATACCTATGGAAGCCGCAATGGTAGGGCTTTGGGAAGCCTGGGTTGGGGCGGTCCGATTACACAAGACGGCGAACAGGCTAATCTAGTATCATGGGGGTATGGTAGGCGCTGTAGGAAAACGGTTGGCTTGGAAATTCGTAAGCCTGAGGAGCATGGCGCCGGTGAACACTTTGATTAGGAGGGTTTGAAATGCCAGTTTTCAGTCTTGGGTTTGTCCTGGCCCTGTTGGGCTTTCTTGCGATGATCACCGTCAAGTTCATCTATGAATATGAAAGAGCTGTGGTATTCAGGTTCGGAAATCTGCACTCGGTCCGCCAGCCAGGCATCCGGATTATCATACCTGGCATCGAGACTTTGGTGCGCGTTTCCAT
>JAOUNV010000193.1 GCA_029880775.1 Nitrospinota bacterium
CAAGAGCTGGTGGCCGCGCTTCGCAAGGCGGCGCCTCAGGCTCCCATCATGGTGGGGGGGTGCTCCATGGACGAGGAAACGGTCCATAAGTTAGGCGGCGATGGAGCCGCCCCGGACGCCCACAACGCCCTGCGGGTGGCGGTGGCCCTGATGGAGAACCTGCGAAGCGAAGTCAGAGAGCGGCAAGGAAGATGAACGCGGAGATCAGACTCACCAGGGGCGGCCTGTTGGAAACCCTGGCCAAGTACATCGGCATGGAGGAAGCGGACAGGGAGCTGGATAAAGTATACGTGGCCCTGGGGCTGGAGAAAGACACGATGCTGGGCCAGGAGCAGTTCGAGCAGGTGGTGGCCCAGGTGGAGCGCTCCCTGGGCCGGGACGTGGGGGAGGCTATGGCCCGGGTGGTGATAGCAGACAAGCTGGAGATAAGCCCCGGAGACATGGGGCGGTTCTACGAATCATTCCTCCGGATGCGCCGCAGCCTGCTGGAGCGGCAAAGGAAAGCTGAAAGGCTTAACGAAAGCCTCACCCGGCTAAAGGAGCTGCACGAGTCTGTGGGGTGGAGCGTCCCCATGGGCCTCTGCTCTCTGGATATGAGCATGAAGGTGACCACATGGAACCGGGGGATGGAAAAGCTGACAGGGATCGCCGCAGAGGAGGCCGCCGGAGGGGACGCCGCCCGGTTACTCCCCGACTACGCGCCACTGTTCAAAAAGGCGTTGGCGAAAAAGGAACAGGTGATAAAGAAGCGTTTCGTCCACGCCCTCCCCGGCGGGGAGCGACGGATAGAGAGTGTGGTGGTGAGCCCATTGATGGATCGGTATGGCGTCACCAGGGGGCTTTTGATATTGGCGGATGATGTGACGGCCCATGCCCTGCTGGAGGAGAGCGCCCAGCAGGCGGAAAAGCTCAGCTCCGTGGGGAGGCTGGCCGCCGGAGTGGCTCACGAGGTGGGAAACCCCCTCACGTCGATATGGGCGCTGGCCCAGGAGCTCTCCGGCCCGGAAGGGGATGACAAAGAGTTCCGCCAGGAATCCTTGACCATAATCAGCCACCATGTGGGCCGGATAAACAATATCCTGAAGAGCCTGGTGGACTATTCCCGTCACAAAGACGTTTCCATGGCGCCGACGCAGGTGGCCCGAATCATGGACGGCGCCGTGCCCCTGGCGCGGCTGGGGCGCAAGGATAGTGATGTCAAGATCGTGGTACAGCTCCCGAAGGATCCCCCGGAAGTCATCTGCGACGCGGACCAGATAGAGCAGGTGCTTATCAACCTTTTGTTCAACGCCGCCGACGCTTCGGAAGCAGGCTCCACAATAACTGTTAAAGTGGTGGAGGAGCCACCCGGGTTTGTCACCATGGCGGTGGAGGATCAGGGAATGGGGATGAGCGAGGAGACCATGCGTCGGCTGTTCACTCCATTTTTCACCACCAAGCCTGTGGGCGCGGGGACGGGGCTGGGGCTTTATGTCTGTTACAACATTATCGAAAATCATGGTGGCGAGCTGAAGGTGGAAAGCGCTCCAGACGCCGGCGCCACAGTGAGCTTTACGCTGAAAACAGCCCAGGGAGAATCGAATGTATAAACCGAGCCTGTTGGTGGTGGACGATGAGACCACTATCTGCAAGTCGCTGCAAAGAGTTCTGGAAAAGGAAGGATATGATGTCGATATCTGTCACGATGGGAAGTCGGCCATGGAGGCTGTCTCGGCGAAGTTTTACGACGTGGTGCTCACCGACCTGAAGATGCCAGGAGCCGGAGGGCTGGAGGTCTTGAGGCGGAGCTTGGAAGAGTCGCCGGAGACGGCGGTGTTCATCATGACCAACTACTCCACAGTGGAGACGGCGGTGGAGGCGATGCGCCTGGGCGCCAGGGACTATATCATCAAGCCTTTCCTGCATGACGATATCAAGATTTCCATCCAGGGCGCTCTGGCGGAAGGGAGGCTGGTCAGCGAAAACAAGCTGCTAAAGCAGGAGCTGGGCAGAACAGTCAACCAGGGCGAGTTTGTGGGGGACTGCCCAAAGATAAAGGATGTATATCGCCTGGTGGACAAAGTGGCCCCCACAGACTCAAGCGTGCTGATAGTGGGGGAGAGCGGGTCCGGCAAGGAGCTTGTGGCCAGGGCCATCCATCAACGCTCCCCCAGGGCCGAGGAGCCGTTCGTGGCGATCAACTGCGGGGCGCTGCCATCGGAGCTTCTGGAATCGGAGCTTTTCGGCCATGTGAAAGGCGCCTTCACCGGGGCGGTGGCCAGCAGGCCGGGATTGTTTCAGGAAGCCCGAGGCGGGACGTTGCTCTTCGACGAGATAGGAGAGCTTCCCATGGACCTGCAGGTGAAGCTTTTAAGGGCATTGCAGGAAAAGGAAATCCGCCCCGTCGGCTCCAATAAAAGTGTCCGAACCGACGCGCGCATCATTACCGCCACCAATAAAAAGCTGGAGCGGGAGGTGGAGGAGAAAAGGTTTCGGGAGGACCTGTATTTTCGCATCAACGTGTTGACTATTGAGATGCCGCCGCTACGGGAGCGGGGGGAGGATATCGGCAAGCTGGCCAACCATTTCCTGGGTGTCTATGGCCCCAAGATAAACAAGGCGGTGAAAGCCATCGACCCGGAGATGATGAAGCTTCTCAACGCATACAGCTGGCCGGGGAATGTGCGCGAACTGGAGAATATAATCGAACGGGCCCTGATACTGGGGGAGTCCGAGACACTGACGGCGGACACCCTCCCCCGGAAGATGGCCATCCCCTCCTCCGGTCCCAGGCCTGGCGCGGTGGATGGGCGCCTCTCCATCGACGAGTATATCCAAAGCTTCATCCAACGGTATGAAAACGAGTATAAGGAAAAGGAAATCGCGGACATGCTGGGAATCAGCCGAAAGTCGCTGTGGGAAAAACGAAAGCGGTGGGGCATGGAACGGGCTCCGCTGCGCAAGGAGGAACATTGAGCGGCCAGAAACCTGTGGCCATAGTCACCGGCGGCGCCCGGCGGCTGGGCGCGGAGATATGCTTGGCCCTGGCCCGCGAAGGGTACCAGGTGGCGGTTCATCACAACTCATCGGAGTTGGAGGCCTCGGCTCTGGTGGAGAGAATCGAAAAAGAAAATGGATCCGGCCAGGCTGCGGCGTTTATGGCGGATATCACAGACGCTGATTCCAGAGCGACGCTGGTGGATCAGGTAGCCACCCGGTTTGGCCGTCTGGACCTGCTGGTGAACAACGCCTCGAAATACACGAAAACTCCTCCGGATGAGATGACCATGGAGGACTTAACGGTTTATCACAAAATCCATGTGGAAGCCCCAACACATCTGGCGTTGCTCACACGCAAGCTTCTGGCCCAGGGTACGCCGGGAAGGATCATAAACATCCTGGACATATTCGCCGACTTCCCCCGCAAAGGCTTTTTGCCATACTGCGCCAGCAAGGCGGGGCTAAAAGCGATCACAAAACAGCTGGCCCTGGAGCTGGCCCCGGACATATTGGTTAATGGCGTGGCCCCTGGCGCCATCCTTCCGCCGGAGGGGGGGCTGGAGGGGGCGGCGATGGCTCGGATAATGGACAGGATACCACTGGGCAGGTTCGGGCAGGCCGGGGACATTTCCCAGGCGGTGGTTTTTTTGGCGAGCTCCCGGTATATCACCGGCCAGGTGATTACTGTGGACGGAGGCCGCTCTATCAATATATAAAGTCATATGGAAATGAAAACAAAATTACTGCGCCACCGCAGGCCATTTTTGTTCTGGAGCGTCGGTGTCTTCTCCATGGCCACCGGTGTGGTGCTGGGCCTGCTGTTCGCCATGTACAGCAGCCTGCCCGCCCTGGATAAGCTGGAGGAATATCGGCCCAACGTGGTGACCCGGATCGCGGATCGGAATGGTCAAGTGTTTCACGAGCTTTACAGGGAGAAGCGCTTTTGGGTCCGCTACCAGGATATCCCCGATGTGTTGCGCAACGCGATCGTGGCGGTGGAGGATGACCAGTTTTTCGGGCACAAGGGGGTGCGGCTTACCAGCATTTTGCGGGCGCTGATCGCGGACATAAGGCATATGAGCCTGGCGCAGGGTGGCTCCACCATCACGCAACAGCTCACCAAGGTGCTGTTCCTGACACCGGAAAAAAGCTTCTCCAGAAAGATCAAGGAAGCTCTGCTGGCTATCGAGCTGGAAAAACGCTATACAAAAAAAGAGATCCTGGAGTTTTATTGCAACCAAATATATCTGGGGTCCGGGGCGTATGGAGTGGAGGCGGCCTCCAGAATATACTTCGGTAAATCCGTGGGGGAGCTAAATCTGCCTGAGGCTGCGCTTCTGGCCGGGCTGCCGCAGAGGCCCTCGAGATACTCACCCTTGAAAAACCCCAACGCGGCCCTGACGCGAAGAGCCACAGTGTTAAGCAGGATGCGGGAGGTGGGCTATATCGACAGAAAAACGGAACTGGCCGCCGTCCAAGAGCCGTTGCGCCTGGCGGACACCAGCGGCCAGGGGCCCTCGGCCACCCATTTTGTGGAGCTGATCCGCGCCGGGCTATTGGAGACTTTTGGCGAATCTGGTCTTTATCTGGATGGGCTCACTGTCACCACCACCCTGGATATCGGCATGCAGGAGGCGGCGGAGAAGGCCGTGGCCGATGGACTGGCCATCATCAACGAGCAGGAGGAAAAAGCTGGTGTGCGCCACGATGGCGCCCCGGTCCAAGCGGGGATGGTGGTCATAGACGTGAGAACAGGGCAAGTGCTGGCTATGGTGGGGAGTTCAGACTTCTCCGTCTCTCAGTTTAACCACGCCACCATGGCCCACCGCCAGCCAGGCTCCGCTTTCAAGCCCTTCGTATACCTGGCCGCCCTGGAAAAGGGCTACACCCCCGCCAGCGTGCTGGTGGACTCTCCAGTCTCC
>JAOUNV010000022.1 GCA_029880775.1 Nitrospinota bacterium
AGTTGAGGCCTGCCCTGATGAACATAAATCGTTGTTAAATGAGAATCTTAAATATTGGAATGGATTATCATTTAGAAACCGCCTAAAGGAACTCTTTGCGCCTTACAAAAGATACTTCAAAGGATATGATTCAATCGATATTCTCATCGGTCAGGTAGTTAATACGCGAAATTACTACACACATTTTGATCCATCTTCTGAGGGAGCGGCAATAACTGAAGGTCAGGCTCTTTGGAAGATCAATAACTTGTTGGAGCTACTTTTTGAGCTCCATTTATTATCCTTGCTTGGGTTTTCTGAATCACAAATTGAAACTATTGTGCATGAGAGCGAGCGACTGAAGCAGAAAATGCACTCTTGAGCATTATGCATTGTTGCTCAGTAGTTCTGGACAGCCCTCCCCCTGCCGTTCATGGAGGGGATTGCGTTCGTCGCGCCAGCGCACTGGAGGCGGCCCTCGCCGCTCGCGTCAGCGTGCCCGTTGCGGCCGTCGCAGCTATCGATCCTTCATGGCCCGGTCCATCTCCCTGTTAGCCTCTTTTGTTTTCATATCCTCCCGCTTGTCATACAGCCTTTTACCTTTTCCCAGGCCCACCTCCAGCTTCACTTTTCCACGAGCGAAGTATAGCTTCAACGGCAGGAGTGTCAGCCCTTTTTCCTTGATCTGGGAATAAAGTTTCGCGATCTGCCGACGGTGCATGAGCAGCTTCCGTTCCCGGTCTGGGTAATATTCCTCGAAGGTGTTCAGGTTCTTGTATGGGGCGATATGGCATCCCACCAGCCACGCTTCTCCATCCTTGATCCGGACATAGCTTTCGTGGAGTTGGATTTTCCCATCCCGAATCGACTTCACCTCGCACCCCTTCAGGGCGATCCCCGCCTCCAGGCTCTCCAGGATATGGTAGTCGTGACGCGCTTTGCGGTTCTGTATGGAAGGTGTGGAGGCTGCCCGTTTTTTCCCGACGCCACCGTTTTTTTCCTTGTGGCCCATGGACGCTTCCTTTACTCCGGAGCGCCGATGGGCGCCCGCACCGGGACACCTCGGGAGATCAGGTATTCCTTGGTCTGGGCTATGGTGAATTCCCCGAAGTGAAATATGGACGCCGCCAGGGCCGCGTCCGCCTCACCATCCACCAGGCCTTCATATATATGCTCCAGGTTCCCCACTCCGCCAGAGGCGATGACGGGGATGCCCACAGCGCGGCTGACGGCGCGGGTCAAGGCAATGTCGTACCCCTGCTTTGAGCCATCCTCATCCATGGAGGTGAGCAATATTTCCCCGGAGCCCAGGGCCTCCATTTGCCGCGCCCATTCCACCACATCCAGCCCGGTATCGTTGCGGCCACCGTGGGTGTATACGTCCCACCCTCCGCCGGGGCGTTTCTTCGCGTCTATGGCCACGGTAATGCATTGGCGACCAAACTTCACGGAGGCCTCGCGCACGAACTGGGGACGACGGACCGCGGCGGTGTTTATGCTCACCTTGTCCGCGCCAGCCCGCAGCAGCCGATGAATATCCTCAAGCTCCCGCACACCCCCTCCCACCGTCAGCGGCATGAAGGCCTGCTCGGCGGTGTGGGCCACCACATCCAGGATGATGTTTCGGTTTTCGTTGGAAGCGGTGATGTCCAAAAACACCAGCTCGTCGGCGCCTTGCTCATCATAAGCTTTGGCCGCCTGCACAGGGTCCCCCGCGTCCACCAGGTTAACGAACTTCACTCCTTTGACTACGCGACCTTCTTTCACGTCGAGGCAGGGGATGATACGGCGAAGGAGGGTCATGGTGGTTATCGCGGTTTATTGCCGCGCCAGGTCCAGCGCGTCCTTGAGTTTGAGCTCCCCGGCGTAGAGGGCTTTGCCGATAATCAGCCCTGTCACTCCATGTTCCACCAGTTCCTTCACGTCACGCACATCATCGATGTTGGTGACTCCGCCGGAGACGATGACCGGCAGATCCACATTGTCGGCAAAATGCCTCACCGCCTGGATATTGACTCCCTGGAGCATGCCGTCGCGGGAGATGTCTGTGTATATGATCCCGGCCACGCCCATTTCGGAAAACCGCTTGGCCAGATCTATCGGATTGAGTTCGGCGGTCTCCAGCCATCCTTTGGTGGCCGGCTTGCCGCTTTTTATATCCAGCCCCACCATGACCCGGCCAGGGTACTGGTCGCTGGCGGCCATGATGATCAAAGGATTCTCGATAGCCGCAGTGCCGAAGATAACCTTATCCACGCCCAGTTCCAGATATGAGGCGGCGCCCTCCACGTTGCGGATGCCTCCTCCCACCTGCACCGGCACACCGGCGGTCCGGGCGATGGTCGCTATGATGTCGTTGTTAATGGGGAACCCGGCCCTGGCGCCATCCAGGTCCACCAGGTGCAGAGCCTTGGCTCCACCGTCTACCCACCGATAGGCCATATCCACCGGGTCGTCGGAGTATTGCACCACTTCGTCGTAGTCGCCCTGGCGCAGGCGCACACACTTGCCGTCTAAAATATCGATCGCAGGATAAATAATCATTTTGCTTTCCGGAAATTCCTCTTTGATGATCATATTGGAACCGGGGGAAATTGCCAAGAGAAATTGGGCGGGGAAGCGATCATGCAGCCGCCTGCCGAGTCATCGCCCCCGCCGGGTCCGGTTCCACATGTTGGTTTTCAATCAGCGTCGAAAATGGAGTGAGGCTTTTCTCCCTTGTTTTTCTTGGCCTCCTCCAGGGAGGTCTGGAACAGCTCTTCTGTAAGCTTTTTCTGCTTTTCCCGGTTTTCCTTCAGGTTGTCGAAGAATGCTTCGCTCTCTTCCCGCTCTTTTTGCGATTTCACCACGGCGTCCTGAAACCTGTCACCGGTCGATTCCTCCACCAGTGGTTTCCTGGTTTCGGTTATTTGGCCGTTGATTCTGTCGACAAACAGAATGGCGCCGCAACAGGGGCAGGAGACCTTTATATCTCTTTCCATGGTAATCCCGTTTGTTACTTCAGGCGGGTTTATCTTTCTCTTTGGTGTCTTCGCCCTTTGCTTCTTGGGCGCCTTCCTTCAGGGCCTTTTCGGATTCGGTGACTGACTTCTTGAAGTTCATTATCCCCTTACCCAGTCCAGAGCCGATTTCCGGCAGACGCCCCGCCCCGAACACGATGAGCACGATAAGGAAAATAACAACCAGCTCGAACCATCCTAATCCCATCATTTTTTATATCCTCTTTAGCATATCTCGCCACCGCTATGATCCAACAAGCTTCGACAGCTTGTCCACCAGCTCCTGCATGATAGTGTCGGTTTTCCGCAGTTTTTCGGAGATGATGGAAGCCAGGTTCTTGTATAGTTTCACGCACAGCTCCGGGCGGGTAATGCGCATGACGATTTCGTTTATGCTCATGGCGGTTACAGGGCCTTCCAGAACCACCGCCGTGGCGGAACGGGGCGAATTGTCGATGACCGCCATTTCGCCGAAGCAGTCCCCCTCCTTGAGAACGGACAGCTCAATCTGGTCCGGTTTCCCATACCGCTGGACTATGCGTACCTTCCCTTCAATAATGACATAGATCTTGTCGCCGCGATCCCCTTCCTCGAAGATGACGTGGTCCGGCTTGAAATTTTCCCTGCTGGAGAGCTTGCTTATTTCCAGAATCTCCTCATCACTGAAGTCGGCGAAGAAGAGGTAGTTTTTCTTGAGGGCCTGGATGACGCGCTGTTTTTCAAAGGCGATAACTTTAGGCAATCCCTTGGGGCTCTCCAGCTTGTCGATAAGAAGGTCTATGGCGTCGGCCATTTGGCTGGCGAAGCCGAAACGCTCGTTCGGATTTTTCTTCAGCGCCATCAAAACGATGCTGTCCACGTCCTTGGCCAGGGCGGAGTCTATATAACTGGGCAGCTCCGGATCCTCGTAAACGATTTGTTGCAGAAGTTTTTGCAGGCTCTTTGCCTCGAACGGTCTTTTGCCCACCAGGAACTCGTACATGGAAACACCCAGACTGAAGATATCGGTCCTATGGTCGATCTGCTCTCCCTTGATCTGCTCCGGAGACATGTAGCTGGGCGTTCCAAAAACATCCTTGGTTTCGCTACGGTCCATGATATTTCCGGTGGCGAGCTTGGCCACACCAAAATCCATGATTTTGGGCTCTTTGTTTTTTATGATCAGCATGTTGGCCGGCTTGATATCCCTGTGTACAACTCCGCGCATATGGGCGTAGTGGAGTGTTCGGGCCGCGGAGCCTATGGCACGCAATTTCTGTGTCAAGCTAAGCTTGTTGCCTTTAGTGATCAAGTCTTCCAGCGTGGCCCCTTCAACATACTCCATTACAAAAAAGTGTCTTCCCTGATCCACGCCTATGTCATAGATGGCGGCTATATTCGGGTGGGAGAGTTTGCCGGCGATCTGCGCCTCGCGCATGAAGGTCTTGTTTATCTCATCCTCGGAAAGCTGAACGGTTCCCCGCTGGATATTGATTGTCTTCACAGCGACAACCCTGTCCAGCCCGGTATCCAGCCCCTTGTAAACCACTCCCATGGCGCCCCGGCCCAGCTCATCTATGATCTTGTATCGCCCCAGGTTGAAAGGCTCTTTTCTATCCATAACTCCCCATCTGACTTTTCGGATACGACTCAACGTTTAATATATCACATGAATATTAATTAAGTTTGACAAAACATATTGTATTAAATAGAATTGATCGTTAAGTTCAAATAAATGCTACCTTTAGCGGACATAATTGGACGAGCGTTTGGGCCGGTGATTTGTTATAAATGATGATAAAATAGGGGCTTTACCGGACGGGCCTGTTGAAAATATATGTATGAAAAAGACACCAGGATCTAACGGAGACGGCTTCGGCACAGCCGAGGAGTATCTGAACGCAGCCAAGAGCATGCGTAACATGGGCGAATTCGATCTCGCCCTCAATGTGTGCGACAAGGGAACGACCAAGTTTCCGAATAACAGCAACATATACATCCTCAAGGCCCAGATTCTTATCACCAAGTTCAAAAAGGTTCAGAAACCGGACATCTTGAAGATGGCTTTGGTTTGCCTTGAAAAGGCGATAAAGCTGAATCCGCGCAGTTATCTGGCCAAGATCCTGGCCAGCCAGATATTCCTGAAAGGGCGCGCCTACAAAAGAGCCCGGGCCGTGCTGATGGATGTGCTGAAGAACCTGCCCGATGACGAAAAGGCGAAGGTTTTATTGGCTGAGGCCGAAAAGCATATCGAGAAAAAGCCGAAAGATGAGAAGGCCAAGGGAAAGGCCGCGAAACCGGCGGCGCCCGGGGCTTCCAAGGATGAAGTGATCGTGGTGGCGGCGGATATCTCCGAGGCCGATGGGGTGAAGACCGGCGAGGGGGGCCAATGGGAATTGGACGAGAAGCTGGTTATCGACACGGCGGAGGATACGGCCGACGACGAGGCGCGCATGGAGGTGTTCGCCAACAAACTGACTATGTTCGGTCGGCTTGAAGGGATGCAGGGTATCTTCATCATCGACGCCACGGGGCAGCCATACAAGGTGATAAACAAAAAGAAGCTGGACGAGAACGCCATTCCGTCGATGGTTTTCAACCTTTTCAAGGCTTCGGTGGCTGGCGCCAGCCGCACAAACTTCGGCTCGTTCCAGCGGGGCATTCTGATCGCCCCTTTTGGTACTATAATAATCGTTAACGTGTTTTACGCGACTTTGGCCCTGGTGGTGGATAACGACGCCAACCTGCAAGTCATAGAGGCCCGTATCCAAAGGTATCTTGAGGAGGTAGCCGGATGAGCAATCTGAAGACATCGTTGCGCATGCTGTGCAACAACCAAGACATTTTAGGCGGGATCATAATAACCAAGGATGGTATGCTTATCGAGTCGTACGCGGTGGAAAACCCGATGGCGGAAACGCTGGGCGCTTTGATGTCTAATGTCGCCCTTGTGATAAAAACCTCTTTAGCGGATCTTGGCCATCAGGAATTCAACAGATATGTGATACAATCGAACAAGGGTCGGATTTACTTGGTGGACTTGGGTAAAGCGGTGTTGATAGCCATGACTGACTTGAATATAGAATTGGGGAAGGTGAATATGGCCCTTTTTCAGGCTGCTAACGAGATTAAGAAATCTGGTAGGATAGAAATTTGAAATTCCTGATTTTCAGGTAGGGAACGATGCAGATAAATTACGCAAGACGGGAAATATCTTGCAAGATGGTGTTCTACGGCCCCGGGATGAGCGGCAAGACCACCAACCTTGAGGTCATTCATCAGAAGGTCCCCGACGACAACAAAGGGGAAATGACCTCGATAGCCACCGAGGGTGACCGAACGTTGTTTTTCGACTTTTTGCCCCTGGATCTGGGCAAGGTTCGGGGAATGACCACAAAATTCCAGCTTTACACCGTGCCAGGCCAGATATACTACGCCTCCACCAGAAAGCTGGTGCTCCAGGGCGCTGACGGAGTAATCTTCGTCGCGGACTCCGGCGCCGGCAAAATTGATGACAATATTGAGTCGCTGACCGACCTTGCCAACAACCTGTCCGAGTACGGGATCGAGATTACCGAAGTCCCGTTAGTGATCCAGTGGAACAAGCGGGATCTGCCCAACGCCCTCCCTGTTGAGGAGCTGGAGAAGAAGATCAATACTGTTGGCGCCAACACCATAGAAGCGGTGGCGGCCACCGGCGAAGGTGTCATGGCCACATTGAAGCTGGCCGCTTCCCTGGTTCTGGACCGGCTGAACACCCCGGAAGAGGGTGGCGACGCGGCGCCTGCGCCAGCCAAAGCGGAAGAAGAGGCGCCTGCGCCCAAAAAAGAGGTATTCGTGGCCAAAGTGGGGGCGGACGCCATATCGCGGTCATTTTTCTTGCAGTACTGCCAGTTGCAGTACCGTCTGGCCTCCAAAGAAGAGGACGTGGAGGATTTTAAGAAGTTTAAAAAAGAGGAGTACCAGAAATTCCTCGACTCTTTGATAAATTACTCTTTGCTGTTGCAAGACGCGAAAAAGCGGGCCATCAAACCTCCGATGGATAAAATTAACGCCCAGATAGAAGGGTTTAAGAAGAAGTTCGGCACTCCCCAGGAACTAACGGATTATCTTGGTAAGCGGCGCTTGACGCTGGACGTTTTGAAAAACGAGGCGACTAAAAATGAAATTATCAATATAATGATATTGGAAGTGCTTCCGAACATTAAAGAGATGATGAAGATAACGGATAAAGAGATATCCGATTTCTATAACGCCAACAAGGCGAAGTTCAACAACAAATCTCTCGAGGAAATCAAGCCTAACCTTGCTAACCTGATCAAGGGCGCGAAAAAACGCAAGGCGCTTGAGGAATTTTACGGCAAGCTCCGGGGGCAGGCCGAAATTGAAATATTCGAGGATAAACTTTAGAAGGGTCGGCATAAGAGCATGAAGGACGATAAACTTCGCCTAAAGCGGCTGGTCTATTACGCTGATGACCTGCAGAAAATAGACAAGCTGATGGAAGAATTCCTCAAGTTGTCGAACGCCAAGTGTATTTTCCTTATCGACAAGGAAGGTCACATGATCAGCAACAAGGGATTAGTGCAGCAAATTAATGGGGATACTTTGTCGGCTTTGGTCGCCGGCTCATTCGCGGCTACCAAGGAAATGGCCAGGCTGTTGGGTGAATCGGAGTTTTCCGTTATGTTCCACCAGGGTTCCAGGGATCACATTCATATTTCTATTATTGGAGACCGGGCTATTTCCGCCACGATCTTTGATGAGAAGACAACTGTAGGAATGATCAACCTCTATTCAAAGGAGCTTTCCGTGAAGCTGGAGAAGATCTTTGATATCGCTATCAGGAGGGTCAACCAGGAGCAGCAGGTGGAAGCGGATTATTCTGAGTCAGTCAAGGACAAGCTCAACGACCTTTTTAAGGAATGACGGACGCAAAGACGCCTGAGCCAAGAAAAATGAAATCTATTGGCAAGGCGCTGGTATTGTTTTATGCCTGCCTCGCCCTGATCTGGGTTGTTGCCATCGGTCCAGCCTCGGCTCAGGATCCTGTGGAAGTGGAAAACGACCCCCCCGACCTTGGCATACCCAAAACCTCTCTGATAAATAGCAGCCTTGCGGCTGATCCGGAACTGGCTCAGGCCCTCAGAAAATGGGCCGAAACTTTAGTGGCGGGTGATCATCAAATCTCCGTGGAGCACAGCGGTAAAATTCTGGAAAGGCAGGCCTTTACGGGCTCCAAGAACATGATACCCGCTGCGGATCTGGCCATCGCCATTGGAAAAAAGAGCCTGGATATCTTCGATTTCGAGGGAGCGCTCATGGCGGGCCAGCTTGCCACACAAGTCGCCCCGGACTATCCAGCCGGTTTTTTTTTCCTGGGCCAGGTTCGCTTTGCCATGGACAACAAAGATATAAACAATATTTTTCCCTACTACGTAAATGGAGTCAAGGCGACCTTTCTGAACAAGCTTGAGCTGGCGAGTTTTGTTTCTGATTTCATAAAGTTTTTGTTCATTTCTATTTCGGTCTCATTTTTCATCGTATTTCTCACTCTTCTTGCGGTCCATTACAAGTCTTTTTTCTCAGAGCTGGTTTCCTTCATCCCAGGTGGCTCTGATGATAAATTTAAGCCGATTATAGGAATCCTTGCCTTGCTTGTCCCCCTTGCGCTGGGAGGGGTCTTCCTTTTTATAGCCGTGCTCTCAATAGTTCTTTGGCCCTATGTCAGGAAAAACGAAAAGGGAATCATAATCCTTTTCGTCTTGCTTGCCCTGGTGGCGCCTTTGGCGTTCAAGCAGATGGCAAAGTTTACCATCCTCCGGGCGGACAGCGCTTATCGAGCGTTATATTTGCTCTCTACAGAATCATGGGACTATGAGTCAAAGGCGGTGATAGAACAAGCCGTGGCGCAGAACCCCAAGAATGAGTTGTTTTTGTTCGCCATCGGTAACCTGAATAAAATGGCGAAAAATACTGACGCCGCAGTGGCTGCCTATGACGAAATGTTGAAAATCAATCCCAACAACGTAAAGGTGATCGTCAACAAGGCAAACACGATTTTCCAGGACGAAATCCTGAAGAGCAAGGATAAAAAGGAGCAGAACTACGATGAGTCGGTAAAGATTTACGAGCAGGCCACAGCCGCCGATCCAACTTCCGTTGAGGCTTTTTATAACCTATCGGTGGCCTACGACTCCATGCTGCAAAGCAAAAAATCAACCGCGGCCTACGAAAGCGCCCTAAGGCTCAACCAGCAAAAAACCAAAGACATTGCCAAGGCCGCCATAGGCTCCGAAAGACCTGAGAAAAGAGTGGTCGATTTTCTTGTTTCCCCCGCCGATTTATCTCGATACGAAAAATCAATCTCCGGGAGAGTGGACGAACTGGCGAAAGGATTGTGGGGCTCGTATTTTGGGATCCTCAGCCTGGATATATACAAAAAAATCAGCATTGCGTATCTCGTCTTTTTCATCCTGATCGCCCTGTTCTGGGAGAGGGGCAGAATCCCTCATCAGACATGTGGCTCTTGCGGAGCAGCCTTCCATCCCCCCATGCGGCTGGAAATGGCCAATCCGAAATGTAACCAGTGTGTCGCGGCCCAAAGCTCCAAGACAGTGGTGACCAGCGTGAAAAAGGACCTGAAGAAGAAGGAAATCCGCGAACATAAGGATCAAGTGAGCGCATATGCCGGATTATTGGACCGCGCTCTGCCAGGCCTGGGAAGGATATACACCAACTCTCCGGCCAGCGGAATGTTCTATACCACCATCACCAGCCTGTTTCTGGTTTTCGGCGCGTCGGTCATTTATTTCGATCTCATATCAGGATCGATGGCGCCCGCCGTTGTGGCCCGAAGCAACGCGCCTGGCCTGGGTGTGATGGCGGTTTACTGGCTGAGCATGAACACCGCATTTTATAAGGAGCATTAATATGGCTCTCAAAGGCAGTCTCGAGGATTTTTCCATCGTCAATATTCTCCAGATGATCAAGCTTGAGGGTAAAGTCGGCAAGCTTTTGCTCACCGACAAGGATGAGGAGGTGAAAATCACCTTTGATAAGGGGATGATCATCTACGCCGAGGGAGGTGTCGCCCGCGATGAGGCCAGGATCGAAAAAACCTTGATGGCCAATTCCTTCATCAAGCCTGAGGATTGGGTCGCGGTGAAAAAGGCTCATGACGACCAACTCAAGCCTTACTGGGATCTTTTATCCAAGAAAGTGGATTCTCCTGTTCTGCTGGAGATGATCAACAGACAGACCGTTGATACAGTATATTTCGCCCTGCGCTGGATCACGGGGACTTATGAATTCACTCCGGTCAAGAACCTGCGATACAACAATAAGGTGATGCGCCCCATGGATGTGGACGGCATCCTTATGGAAGGATGCCGCATCGCTGACGAATGGACTCGCGTCGCCGCTTCCATCCCCCCATTCGATTCCTTCATAGTAAAGAACATCCTGGGCGACGAGGAGCCGGATTCGGGTCAGCAGACCAAAAAAGGAGAAGGGCCAAAGGATTTTAGAAACTCGTTGGAATTTGATGTGCTCACCTCCCGCGGTATTACCCTTAAGGATTCACAGATAGCCGTCCTGACAGTCATAGGCCCTGGCAGATCCATTCAGGATGTTATTAACTCCGCCAGGCAAGGAAGCTTCACCACTCTGGAAGCGATTGCCGCCCTTTTGACTATGGGTGTGATCAAGGCCAGCCGGAAAAAGGGAAAAACAATGATGGCGGTGGACCAGTCCAGCGCCGCGATTCCCCTGGCCATATGCGCTGTTCTGGCGCTCACGATCGCATATGGAGTTTACCAGAAAGTTGTGCTTAAGGTGGGGGAAGAGGCTAAAACCAATAGTATCGTCATCGTTCAAGAGGAATCCGCTCGGCATGGGCTTATAA
>JAOUNV010000194.1 GCA_029880775.1 Nitrospinota bacterium
CTTATTTGTTATCAGGCCGGTCACGCAAAACTATATTTATACTCCCTCTACACCTGAATTGGAAGGGCGCCCACGCACTCCAAGGCGCCCATGCCCACCAAAGGCGCTTGCGCCCGTGTATGGCGCCTGACTATGCCAGCAACGTCCCCAGTTTTTTGATATCCGCTTCCGTATGCCCGCTGGTGATGGAAAGCCGCAGCCGGGCCGTACCCCGAGGCACCGTGGGAGGGCGGATGGCCGGGGCGTATACACCTCCTTCAAGCAGCTTAGCCGCCAGACGGGAAGCCTCCTTGCTCTCCCCCACCACCACCGGCACGATCTGGGTTTTCGAATCGACCGCCAGCCCGGCCTCCCGCAATAAGGAGACCGCCATATCGGCGTTTTTGAAAAGTTTGCCGCGAAGCTTATCCCCCTCCTGGCCACGAATGATATTAAGCGCCGCCAGGGCAGCCGCCGGAGCCGCAGGAGGGATGGCGGTGGAGTAGATGAAGGGGCGGCAGAAGTTGATCAGCCCGTCTATGAACCTTCGGGAAGCAGCCACGACTCCGCCAAACCCTCCCATAGCCTTGCCCAGGGTAACCACATGGATATCCACCTCATCGGCTATCCCAGCCATGTGGATCGTTCCCCGTCCCTGCGGGCCGAAAAGCCCGAACCCGTGGGCGTCATCCACCATCAGCATCGCCCCATGGCGCCGGGCTATATCGGCGATCCGCTTCAGCGGGGGGATATCCCCGTCCATGGAAAAAACCCCCTCCGTCACCACCAGCCTCCGCCCTCTGGCGGGCGCCTTTGCCAGCAGCTTTTCCAGTGAATCGGGATCGTTATGGGCAAACCGGACAAGCTTCGCCCCGCTTTGGCGCGCGCCATCGATAATGCTGGCGTGGGCCAGCTTGTCGGCGAATATCAGATCTCCCCGGCCCATCATCGCCGCCAAGACTCCTGTGTTGACAGCGTATCCGGTGTTGAAAAGAAGGGCCGCCTCCTTGCCCAGGAATTGGGCCATCTGGCGCTCCAGCTCCATATGCGGCGCCATGGAGCCAGCCAGCAGACGCGCCGCGCCCGCCCCCCAGCCATAGCGCTGTACGCATTCCACGGCGGCGGCGGTCACCTTCGGATGAGCGCACAGCCCCAGGTAGTCGTTGGAAGAAAAGAGGATAACTTCGGCGCCATCCAGCCTGGCCGTGGGGCCTTGGGCGGAGTCGAGGAGGCGAAGCCGACGGAACAACCCATCCGCCTCCACTTTGCGCAATCGCTCGTCAAAAGGGCCGTTCACGGCATACCCTTGCCACTCATGGCTATTCCTTGCCACTCACGGTTTTCCACTTGCCGGAGGTCACGCCCCTTTGACCGTAAGCCCCAGGTCGGAGATCATCTTCAGATCCTCTTCGGCGGGTCGGCCGCAAGTGGTCAGGTAGTTGCCCGCCATGGTGGAGTTGGCGCCTGCGGCGAAGACCATCGATTGCAGGTCTCGCAGGTTTTTTTCCCTGCCTCCGGCCATCTTGATGTCCTTGGTGGGGAGGATCATCCGATACACCGCGATGATTTTTAAAAGCTCCAGGGGCGCCTCTGGGGGCTGGTTCTCCATCCGCGTTCCCTTGATGGGATTTAAAAAGTTAATGGGAATCGAGTCCACATCCAGCTCCCGCAGGGTGAAGGCCATCTCCACCCGCTGCTCCCTGCTTTCCCCCAGGCCGAATATTCCACCGCAACAGACGCGCAGCCCGGCGGCCTTCACGGCGCGGACCGTGGCCACGTCTTCCTCATAGTCGTGGGTGGAGCATACGTTGGGGAAAAAGGAGCGCGCCGTCTCCAAATTGTGATGATACTCTTCCAGCCCCGCCGCTTTCAGTTTCAGGGCGGCGGCCTCGTCTATGATTCCCAGGCTGGCGCATCGGTGGACCTCGCACTGTTGGCTCAGTTCCCCGATATGGTCCGCCACTTTGTCCAAAGTCTTTTTAGACCCCTTGTTGGCGAAGCCGTAGCCGGAGGTAACCACGCCAAACTTGCGGGCGCCGTTGGCCATCCCCGCATTGGCGCCTTCCAATATCTTTTCCGCGTTCACCAGGTCAAATTCCGGGGAGTCGGCGCTGGCGGAGGAGGACTGGGCGCAGAAGGCGCAATCTTCCGGGCAATGGCCGCTTTTGGCGTTGATGATGGAGCAGATCGATATTTCGTCTCCCTTGTAATGGCGGCGCACCCTGTTGGCCGAGGCGATCAGGTCGAATATATGCGCGGTGTCCAGGTTGATAAGCTCCACCGCCTCTTCCCAGGTCAATGGGAGGTTCTTCAGGGCCTTATGCTCTATAGCCCTGATGAATGCCACTTCCTGGCCCGTCTGGGCTTCCTGGCCCGTTTGGGCTTCCTGGCCCGTTTGGGTCTGGATTGCTGTCATATACTCCCGATCCGTGTTGGTTGTGAACAATCAGGTTATGCGCGGATACGCCCCTTGTCAAGATGGCCCCAGGCGGGCGCGCCCGATTATTATTTGACGACAGGCGGCAGTGATGTAAAATATACGTTTGCGGGAGCCCCCGTATATTCATCTTGCCTTGCGGCCCATGTTTAGGCCAGCGCAATCACGGAATATTGGCCCCGACGGCGCATTATGCATAGCGCGGTAAACAGGAGAAACGATGAACATAGTTGCAGTATATTCGGACAAGGTATTTCAGAGCCACGAGAAGCCGATGGCGAACCAGCAGGTGATCCCATTCGGAATTACGTTCGTAGCCACGGTCCTGAAAAAAGCGGGGCACAATGTGACCACCTTGTTCCTATCACCCGCCACGGATATCCCGGCCGCCGTCAAGAAGATGATAGAGGAAAAAAAACCGGGAATGCTCATCTTTTCCGCCGTCACATCTCAATATCCGGTGATCGCCCAGGCGGCCCGTGAAGCTAAAAAGATAGATCCTTCCATATATAACGCCCTTGGTGGTCATCACGCTTCGCTGGCGCCGCAGGATTGCATAGCCGAAGAGGCGTTCGACTCCGTGTGCATAACCGAGGGAGAGGCGGCCGCCCTGGAAATGGCGCGTATGCTGGAGAGTGGCCAACGCCCCGCCGGGATAGAAAACCTCTGGATACGCAAGGAAGACGGCTCCATAGAAAAAAATAAGATGGCCAGGCTCAACGAAGACCTGGACTCACTACCATTCATCGACCGGGACTTGTGGGCGCCATGGATGATGGATCCGGGAACAATCCTGCCTATCATCATTTCCCGTGGATGCCCGTACCGTTGCACTTATTGCACTAACCACGCCATGAGCAAGATTGCCGAAGGCCGATACCTGCGGTTCCGCTCTTTTGAAAATATTCTGGCGGAGATGAACGAGGTGCTGGAGCGGTGGCCCACCGTCACCCAGATATATTTCGAAGCGGAGACCTTCGGCGCGAACCTGAAGTACGCTCTCAACTTTTTGGCCCAGCTAAAGGAGTTTAACGCCACCAGGGAAAAGCCGATCGAATGGGGATTCAACCTCAACGTCACCAAGAAGACGATGAACAACCAGCAGCTCTGGTTCGCCATGCAGGAGGCCGGAGTGGGCTATGTGAACGTGGGGCTGGAGTCTGGTAGCGAGCGTGTGCGAAAGGATGTTCTGCGTCGGCCGGAGCACAGCAACGAGGATATCATCCAGTTCTGCGACAACGCCCGCAAGCATGATGTGGATGTCTGCTTCTCCGTGCTCATCGGCATACCTGGGGAGTCGCTGGAAGATTATAACGAGACGGTGGATGTGGTCCGGCGCAGCGATCCGGCCCATTGCTATCCCTATATCCTGTTCCCCTATCCGGGTACGGACATGCATGCGACAGCCACGAAAATGGGGCTTCTAGACAAAGAACTGGATAATACCGCCGAACGTTCCAGGGCGGTTCTGGACCTGCCGGGGTTCTCCAAATGGAGGATACAGTGGGAGTTTATAATGTTCCACTGGAAGACCCGGAAAGGAAGCTGGTCCTTGGTAAAGCGTGTGGCCTACACTTTCAAAAACGGTGTGAAGGTATTCCCCAGCCTGTTTAGCGAAGTACTACATATCGGCCGGACCAACCGAGTGGCCCGGTTCTTTTATCGTAAATATTCCAACGCGCCGGACGCCTCCTCTGTGTAGAGGCGGCTCTGGGCGCTGCCGCGGCGTATCATCAAATTTTGTAATTGAAGGTCCGTTTTTCCACAAGATTTGTTGATCAACTTCCCCATAACTTCTCTCTGGTGTGGTAACTGTCTGTTATTCAGCAAGATGTGCGTTGGCGCCATTTATGCATTTTCCGTAGGTGTGGTCTTGGAAACAGTTGGTGAACTTATGGATACTACGCTTAGGGACAGGATTCGCCATTATATGAATCCACTTCATGTGTTTTGTGGCATAAAGCTGATTTTTAGCAAAGAAAACGCCTTAAAGGTCGCCAAACTGTATGAAAAACTGGTTTTCAGGCCGATGGTGACTCTTTTCTTCTGACATTGCCACCGGCGCCATAAGGCAGACACCGTGGCTCCTCCCGCCATGGCGCTTATCATTCACTTGCTCCAATACTTCACCTGTTGGATAATGGCCCCTGTTGGACATCCAGGCCATAAGGAGGGGGTCCGTTAAATCACCATTTCACGGAAAATTATTTCACATATTGGGGAATCGCCATGCGCGCAATGTCTATGAAACTCAAAATATATCTGGTGGCTGTCGTTGTCGCCATCACCTGCGTGGCGTCCGTGTTTGCCGTGTGGTCATTCCAGCGGGACGCGGATAAGGACGCGCAAATCGTCAACGCCCTGGGCCGCCAGCGGATGCTCTCCCAGGCCATGGCCAAGAGCGCGTTGGCATACACCTCCCGCATCGAATACAAGATCCTGGAAAGCCAGGTGAATAACCTGAATA
>JAOUNV010000023.1 GCA_029880775.1 Nitrospinota bacterium
AGGCGGGCAGGGAGGAGAAGCTGGCTGTCATGCCGGACAGGGCGGAGGCTATACACGCCGCCATACGCATCGCGCAGCCGGAGGATATGGTGATCCTGGCGGGGAAGGGGCACGAGGACTACCAGATCATAGGTCGCAAAAAAGTGCACTTCGACGACAGGGAACAGGCGATGAACGCGCTGGAGGGGCTGTATGGCAAAGTTTAGTATTGCCCAGGTGATAAAGGCGGTCGGCGGCGAACTGGCCGAGGGGAGCGTGGACATGGTCGTCAATGGTGTGTCCACAGACTCGCGAGCAATAACCAGGGGATGTCTGTTCGTGGCCATCCGCGGCGAACGAATGGATGGGCACGATTATGTCCGCCAGGCTTTCGCCAAGGGCGCCAGCGCAGCCCTGGTCAGCCACAAGCTCATAGTTGCCTCTTCTCCTGGAAAGGCAATGGTGGCCGCGCCAGATACCACCCAGGCATTGCTGGACTTGGCGGCCTGGCACAGATCGCAGATGAAAAATCTGCTGCTGGTGGCAGTCACAGGCTCCAACGGAAAGACCGGTGTGAAAGATATGATCGCCGCAGTCCTGAGCAAAAAGTATAAGACTCTGAAGACAGAGGGAAACCTGAACAACCAGATCGGCCTGCCCATGACGCTGCTGGGGCTGAAGCCCTTACATCAGGCGGCGGTGGTGGAGCTGGGAATAAACTATACAGGGGAGATGGACCTGCTGGCGGCCACCGCCAGACCCGATATAGGTGTGATAACAAACATCGGCCCGGCCCATCTGGAAGGCTTTAAGACCGTGGCCAATGTACGCAAGACGAAAGCCAGGATGCTCGACTATATGACGAGGGGCGGAATGGCCATATTGAACGCTTCCGACCCGAACAGCGCTCCGATCATAAAGGCCCGCCAGGGGAAAAGGACCATCACCTTCGGAACCGGCGAAGGGAATGTGGCGGTGGTGGAAAACGTCCTGGCGAAAGCCGGGACTGGAAGAAGAATCAAAATCAGCTGGAACGGAGAAGTGTACGCCATGAAGGTCCGTGGAATAGGGGAAAGCGCCGCCATCAACGCCGCAGCCGCTTTCGCCGCCGGAGTGGCCGCAAAAGTGGCGCCGGAGATGATAGTGAAGGCTATAGGCTCCACCCCCCCGGCGCCGATGCGTATGGCCATGGAAAAGACACCGGGGGGCGCGTGGTTGATCGACGACTCATACAACGCCAACCCGGTTTCGGTGGAGTCTGCCCTCTCCACCTTTGGCGAGTTTGGCGAAGGACGCAAATTCCTGGTATTCGGAGACATGCTGGAGATGGGAAAGGCTGCGGAAAAAGCGCATGCCGCCGTGGCCCGGCAGGCAAAAGCCGCGGGAGTGGAACGCATATTCACCTACGGTCCTCTGGCCGCCATCACCGCTATGGAAGCGAAAAAAGTAGGGCTCGTCGGGGTAGAGCGCAAATCGCACGAGGCTTTGGCCCTGGCTGTGACCAACGTCCTGAAACCGGGTGACGTGGCGCTGGTGAAGGGATCGCGCGGAATGAGAATGGACAAGGTCGCGGAGCTGATCCGCCAGGCGGGAGAGGGAAAGTAAATGTTATACCACCTGCTATATCCGCTCAGCGATACGTTCTCCGCCCTAAACGTGTTCAGGTACATCACGTTTCGGTCCATCTATGCCCTGCTCACCGCCCTGGCAATCGCCCTGATCATGGGGCCGATGGTTATCAGATGGCTCAAGGCGAAAAATATTGGAGAGAAAATAAGAAGCGACGGGCCCAAGTCTCATCAGTCCAAAAAGGGAACCCCCACCATGGGCGGTATTCTGATAATCATCTCCTTGATGGTCCCCACCTTGCTGTGGGCTGATTTTTTGAATGGCTATGTGCTCATCGCCATGATGACAGTGGTCCTCTTTTCGATCATCGGGTTTTACGACGATTACATGAAGCTCACCGGGCGTGGCTCCGGCATGAGTGGGTGGACAAAGCTGGGCCTGCAGGCTGGGGCGGGATTGATGGTGGCCGGGGCTGTGTATATGGTCCAGGGAGGCGCCACAGAGATAACCAGCGTGCATATTCCGTTTTTCAAGAACTTGCATCCAGACCTGGGGGTGTTCTATCTCCCCTTCGCGGCTCTGGTCATTGTGGCCTCGGCCAACGCGGTGAACCTCACCGATGGTCTGGACGGGCTGGCCATCGGGCCGATATTTATAGCATTTCTGGTGTACATGGTTTTCTGCTACACAGAAGGCCACGCAGGATTCGCCAAATACTTAAACATCCCCCATATAGGGGAGCTGTCCGAGCTAACAGTCTTTTGCGCGGCGGTGGTGGGCGCGTCTTTGGGATTCGTCTGGTTCAACTTCTACCCCGCCATGGTGTTCATGGGAAACGTAGGCTCCCAGGCTTTGGGCGGGGCGCTGGGCGCGGTGGCCGTGATGGCCAAGCAGGAGGTGGTCCTGGCGCTGGTGGGGGGCATCTTTGTGGTGGAGACCCTCTCCGTGATCATCCAGGTGGTTTCATACAAAAGCACCGGCAAACGAGTGTTCAAAATGGCGCCGTTGCATCACCACTTTGAGCAACTGGGCTGGCCGGAGCCGCAGGTGATTGTCCGGTTTTGGGTGGTGGCTATCGTATTTGCCATGATCTCCCTTAGCACGCTGAAACTCAGGTGATCGGAATGAGCTTATATTCGGGAATGAATGCGATAGTAATCGGGCTGGCCCGCTCCGGTGTGGCGGCGGCCAGGCTTCTGCGCAACCAAGGCGCAAGCGTGGACGTCACCGACTCCAAGTCGCGCGAAGAACTGGAAGAACGGATCGCAAGCTTACCGGAAGGGACCGGGCTATACCTGGGCGGGCACGACGGAGTGTCTTTGGACCAATACAGCCTGGCGGTGATCAGCCCCGGTGTCCCGTGGGATTCGCCTTTCGCCGCTTCCGCCAGGAGCGCGGGTGTGGAAATGATCTCCGAGATAGAGCTTGCCAGCCGTCACATATCCGAGCCAATCATCGCGGTTACCGGATCCAACGGCAAATCCACCACCACCACGCTCATCGGCAGGATACTTGAGAGGTTAGGCAAGAGCGTGTTCGTCGGTGGCAACCTGGGCAATCCCCTCAGCGACGCCGTCGGCCATGATTACGACTGGGTGGTGGCGGAGGTCTCATCCTTCCAGCTGGAGGGGATAAAAACATTCCGCCCCAAAATAAGCGTCATCACCAATATCACAGCAGACCACCTGGACCGGCACGGGAATACGGAATCATACACCGCGCTGAAAGCTCGTGTTTTTGAGAACCAAGGCAAAGGGGATACTGTAATCCTTAACGGCGCCGATTCCGGCTCCACCTTCCTGAGCCAGAATCCATCCGTGAGAAAATTATGGTTTGGCTCCAAACCTGATGAAAACGAGGGGGGCGCATGGGTTGAAAATGACACTGTTTACGGCGAGATTCCTGGGCGCAATTCCGTCAAGCTCCTCGATCTAAAAGACCTGATGATAAAGGGTCCCCACAACGTGGAGAACGCATTGGCCGCGGCCTTGACGGCGCTTGCCGCCGGAGCCGAACAGGATGTTATAGCGGAAGCCATATGCTCCTTCCGCGGCCTGCCCCACAGGATGGAACTGGTGGGCACGGTCCGGGGGATTAATTTCTACAACGACTCGAAGGGCACCAACGTGGACGCCACGCTCATGTCTTTGGCCGGGTTTGACGGCGATGTGGCGTTGATCGCAGGCGGCTCCTCCAAGGGCGCCGATTTCGGCCCTCTGGCTGAAGAGATAAAAAAACGAGCAAAAGGGGCGGCCCTGATAGGGGAAACGGCGGCTCAAATAGAAAAGGCGCTGGGGGATTATTCGCCGGTGAAAAGAGCGGAGACGATGGAAGAAGCAGTGACAGCCGCAGCGTCGTGGCTTTCGCCTGGTGATTCCGTGCTGCTATCCCCGGCGTGCGCCAGCTTCGACATGTACAAAAACTTCGAGGACCGGGGCGAGGCGTTTGGCCGGGCCGTGGCCATGCTGGAGAAAAGATAAAGATGCCTGTGAAACGAAGGCCTGACTACTGGATCATCTTCTGCGCCCTGGCGTTGACGGCGATAGGCATAGTCATGATCTTCTCCAGTTCGGCTGTGCTGGCGGGGCAAAAACATGGCGACGCATACTATTTCCTGAAGCGCCAGGGGACGTGGGCCGGGCTGGGGGTATTGGCTATGATATTCATGATGTCCATAGACTACCGCTCGCTGGTCCGGTGGGCATACCCTCTATATCTCACCACCGCCGCTCTTCTGGCCGCAGTGCTGATTCCCGGCGTGGGGCGGACGGTGAATGGGGCCACACGATGGATCGCTGTGGGTACCATGACTTTTCAGCCATCGGAGTTCGCCAAGCTGGCTATGATCATTTTCTTTGCGGCCATCCTGGCCCGGAAGGGGGAAGAGGGAAAGCTTGGCGATTTTTTCGGCACCTTCGCGCCCCTTCTTGCCGCCCTAGGATTCTTCTTTGTGTTGATCCAGCTGCAGCCGGACCTGGGCACCGCCTTGACCATAGCGCTGATTATTATGTTGATGTTTCTGGCGGCTGGTGTGCGGCTGACCCACCTTGCCGGGGCGGCGCTGGTGATGGCCCCGATTCTGGCCATATCCATGCTCACAGTGGACTATAGACGAAGGCGGCTGCTCACATTTCTGGATCCGTGGGAGGATTCCCTCGATTCCGGATATCAGATTATCCAGTCATTCATCGCCTTGTCCAACGGCGGGACATGGGGCGTGGGGCTGGGGGAGAGCCAGCAGAAGCTTTTCTACCTGCCGGAGCCGCACACCGACTTTATATTTTCCATCATTGGTGAGGAGTTGGGGTTTGTGGGCGCCTTCAGCGTTCTTGTTCTGTTCTGTGTGCTGGTGTGGCGCGGGCTAAAGGCAGGGCTCAATTCACCAGAGCGCTTCGGCGGGCTGCTGGCGCTGGGGATCACCTTTGCTGTGGCGACACAGACTTTTATCAACGTCGCAGTGACGTTGGGGATGCTGCCTACCAAAGGGATTCCTCTGCCGTTCATCAGCCTGGGGGGCTCGTCGCTGGTGATGTGGCTGGCCAGCGTGGGGCTATTGGCCAACGTATCGGAACACACGACATGAGCATGGATATAAATGACATGAAACTGATTATTACCGGCGGCGGCACTGGGGGGCACATCTACCCTGGGGTGGCCGTGGCGCGTGAACTGGCGGCCCGCGGGGCGGAGCATAATGTCGTGTGGGTGGGCGCCCGTCGCGGATTGGAATCCACTATCGTGCCAAAGGAGGGGATACCATACCTGTCGTTGAAGGTGACGGCCCTGAAAGGAATGGGGTTCTTTTACCGCATCGGCTCCTTAGTCAACCTGGCGAAAGCTGTTGCCCACTCGGTGGGAATCATATCCAGGGAAAAACCAGACGCCGTGCTGGGGGTTGGCGGGTACGCCAGCGGACCGATGGGCCTGGCGGCCATATTCATGCGTCGGCCCCTGGCCCTGGCGGAGCAGAACGCTTCTCCTGGTTTCACCAACCGTTGGCTGGCCAAAGGCGCCTCCACAGTGTTCACCAGTTGGCCCGGTTCTGAAACTTATTTCCCAGAGGGAAAAACGGTCATGGCGGGAAATCCAGTGCGTAGCGAATTCACCGATGTAGCGCATGAAAAAACCGATAGCAGGTTTGTGGCGCTGGTCATAGGTGGAAGCCAGGGCGCCGCGCCTGTCAACAAGGCGATGATGGACGCGGTGGAAAAGCTGGCGCCGTTGGCGGAGCGGATACGCATTATCCACCAGACCGGTGAAGGAGACCTGGAGATGGTGAAAGAAGCGGCGGCTAAATCTGGGCTGGATTGGGAGACGGCTGCGTATTTCGGCGACATGGCGCAAAAGATCGCCGGGGCGGACTTGGTGATTTCCCGTGCGGGAGCAGGCGCTGTTAGCGAGATATGCCTAGTGGGAAAGGCGGCGGTCTACATACCATTCCCTCAGGCGGCCGACGACCATCAGACAAAAAACGCCATGCCCGCCGTCCATGAGCAAGCGGCGATCATGATTAAGCAAAGCGAACTGACCGGCGAAAAACTGGCGGAGATTATTATCGAGCTGGAAAGTGACAGAGAAAAAGCAGAGACCATGGGCGATCGCGCCAGAGCGCTGGGCAGGCCCCGGGCGGCGGAGATGATAGTGGACAAGCTACTGGCTTTGGTCAAGGAGGCCGCATGAAGTTCGGCAGGACAAAAAAGCTCCACTTCATAGGCATCGGTGGCTCCGGCATGAGCGGCATCGCGGAGATATTACTGGACATGGGCTATGCCGTATCCGGGTCCGACCTGGCGGAATCGGCGGCGGTGCGTCATCTGCGAGGGCAGGGCGCCCAGGTGGCTTTGGGCCATGCCGCCGTGAATGTGGGAGACGCGGATGTGGTGGTGATCTCATCGGCGGTAAGGCCGGACAACCCGGAGATCGTGGAGGCCCGACAAAATTTCATCCCGGTGATTCCCAGGGCGCAGATGCTGGCGGAGCTGATGCGCATGAAGCATTCCGTGGCGGTGGCCGGCAGCCATGGCAAGACCACAACCACATCGATGGCTGCTGCGGCGCTCTCCAAGGGGGGGCTGGACCCAACTATCATCATCGGTGGCCGAGTGGACAGGTTCGGCTCCGGCGCGCGGCTGGGGAAGGGTGACTTTTTGGTGGCGGAAGCAGACGAGAGCGATGGGTCGTTTTTGCGGCTTTTTCCCACAGTGGCGGTGGTGACGAACATTGACGCGGAGCATCTGGACCACTACGGTTCCTTCGGCGCGGTGAAAGAGGCGTTTGTGGAGTTTGTGAACAAGCCGCCATTTTATGGCGCTGCGATCCTCTGCCTGGACGATCCGCCCATACAGGAGATCATCCCCAAGGTGGAGCGCAGATTTCGCACATTCGGCATCAGCGCCGCGGCGGACATCATCGCAAGTGGCATGGAATACTCCGCATTCGGCTCCGCTTTTGACGTGATCGTAAGCGGCGAGAAGATAGGCCGAGCGTCGATAAACATGCCTGGAGCGCACAATGTATACAACGCCCTGGCGGCCATAGCGGTGGGGCTGGAGCTGGAGATGGATCCGAAAACCGCCATTGACGCGCTATCCGGTTTCTCCGGGGTGGAGCGCCGATGCCAGCTAAAAGGAGAGCGCGACGGCGTGATGGTTGTAGACGATTATGGCCACCACCCAAGCGAGATCAAGGCCACGTTGCGTGGGCTGAAGACCGGGTTTCCGGGAAAGAAACTTATCGTGGTGTTCCAGCCGCACCGTTATTCGCGCACCCAGAACCACATGTCCGATTTCGGCAAGGCGTTCTATGACGCGGACGAAGTGGTGGTCACAGAAATATACGCCGCCAGCGAAGAGCCGATAGAAGGAGTGACAGGCGAGATGGTGGCCGAGGAAGCCAGAGCCCACGGCGCCAGATCGGTGACGTTCATTGCGGATATCAAGGATGTGCCGGCTCACCTTGCCCGTGTGGCCAAGGCGGGGGACATTGTCATCACCCTGGGGGCTGGTAGCGTTGTCAGGGTAGGGGAATGGTTCATTGGCGGAAATGACAAAGATAACTAAGGAAGAGCCGTTATGGAAAAGGACAACCTTCAAAATCGGCGGACCGGCGCAAACGCTGGCCCAGCCGGAGAGCGTGGAGGAGCTTTGCTCGCTCATGCGGTCTGGGGAGATCCGTTTAATCCTGGGCGGCGGCTCGAACCTGCTGGTATCCGACGAAGGCGTGAAGGGGATGGTCCTGGCGCTGGGCTCGGGGTTTGGCCAGATGGAGATAGATACTGCAGGCGAGGGAGTGGTGCGAGTGAAAGTGGGCGCTGCCATGGGGCTCACCCGGCTGGCCGGGATGGCTCAGAAGCGCTCGTTGTCCGGCCTGGAGTTCGGGTTCGGCATCCCTGGCCTGTTGGGCGGGGCGTTGCGGATGAACGCAGGCGCGCGCGACGGGGAGACAAAGGATATAACCGAGTCGATCGATATAGTGACGCGCGAGGGGAGGCTGGAGACAATCATGGCCAGCGACGCGGGATTTGGATACCGCACTTCCTTATTTCCGGCGGGGTGCGTCATCACGGGCGCCACATTGCTGTTGCGGGATGGGGACGGAGATGCGATTCACGCCGTCATGCGCGCCGGGTATATGGAGCGCAAGGCGTCCCAGCCGCTGGATCTGCCCAGCGCAGGGTCCGTGTTCAAGAATCCTCCTGGGGATTTTGCCGGCAGGCTTATCGAGACATGCGGCCTGAAGGGGGAACGGATCGGGGAGGCTATGGTCTCGCCCAGGCACGCCAATTTCATCGTGAACCTGGGCGCCGCCACGGCGAAGGATGTGCACAGGCTGATGCGGCTGGTGGAGAAAAGAGTGTCGGAACAATCCGGCGTGAAGCTGGAGCGGGAAATAAAGCTGGTGGGTGGATTCGATGAGGAGTGAGACATTGGCAAGGCTAAAGGATATGAAGGTGGGAGTCCTGCTGGGCGGATTGTCCAACGAGCGGGAAGTGAGCCTGAATACCGGCCGGGCTGTGATCGACTCGCTGAAGCGAATGGGCGTGGAGTGCGTGGAAATAGACGCGGGGCGAGACCTGGCGCAACGCCTGGTGGAGGAGAAGATCGGACTGGCCTTTATCGCTCTGCATGGCAGGTATGGCGAAGATGGATGCGTACAGGGGCTCTTGGAGCTGATGCAAATTCCATACACCGGCTCCGGGGTGGCGGCCAGCGCCATTGCCATGAGCAAGAGGTTGTCCAAGGTGTTTGCCGAAGCGGTAGGCATACCCACGCCGCCTTACATGGTGGTGAGGAAAAAAGAGTCTGGCGCAGATGGCGTTACTGATCATATGAACCCGCCGGTGGTGGTGAAACCGGCCAACGGCGGATCCTCGGTAAACGTCTCCATCTGTCGGGAGGCGGGGGAGGTCGCCCCGGCCATCAAACAGGCCCTGGCCGAAGATACGGAAGCGATGGTGGAGGAGTTTGTCGCAGGGCCGCTGCTAACCGTGGGCGTGGTGGGTGAGCGGGCGCTGCCTGCCATAGAGATAGAAACGATAGAAGGATTTTACGACTACAAGAGCAAGTACACACCAGGCAACACGGTATATCATCTGCCCGCCAGGCTTTCCCAGGCTGCGCAGGATGAGGCGGCCCGTATGGCGCTGGCTGCTCATCGCGCCCTTGGGTGCCGGGGGCAGACCAGGTCCGATTTCATCGTGGAGCCCGGCGGGAAGGTCTGGTTTATAGAGTTGAACACGATTCCCGGCATGACGCAAACCTCTCTGTTGCCAAAAGCCGCTGCCCACGACGGGATATCGTTTGATGAACTGGTTCTCGATATATGCGGGGAGTCTCTGGCGGAGGAATCAAGATCATGAGCAAAAGCAAAACATGGAAGTGGATTGTGGGTTTGGGCGCGCTGGGCGTGGTGGTGACCATGGGCTGGCCGACAATGGCGGCCAGGGCCGGGATTGGCCAGGACGCTGCCATGGAATATTTCATTTTGAGGGAGATTCATCTTGATGGACTTGTCTCTGTGCCGGAGAAGGAAGTGACAGACCTGTTATCGTTGCGCTCCGGGACCAGCATATTCAACGTGGACCTGGAAGAAGCGGGCCGCAGGCTGGAAGGTCATCCTCTGGTGGAGTCGGTGGAAATACGGCGCCAGATTCCCTCCACCCTGTATGTGAAGGTGACCGAGCGCACGCCCCAGTTTGCGCTAAAAACCAGCAAAAAGCTGTGGCTGGTGGACAAGACCGGTGTGGCGATATCCGAAGCGGAAAAAAACTCCGATACCGGAGGGTTTGCCGTGATAACGGAACAAAAAACCGACGGAATAAAAATAACCCCAGGAATGAAACTGACAGTGAACGACCTGCAATACCTGGTGGCGGCGGCGTATCGTTTGAAAGATTATAGACTTTTTGGAAAACACGAGTTCGCCGGGCTTGGATCCTTTGATAAACAGAGGGTGGCCGCCCGGTTCGAGGGGACGGATATCGTGGTGACCGCCCTGAAAAAAGGATGGACGGATGAGATGGAACGGCTGCTGACCGTGGATTACATCTTGCGCGGCAAGGAGTCTGGGATCGTTGCTATAGACCTTTCCTTTCCCAACAAAGTGGTAGTCATGCACGCCAAAAGCGATGCGGAAAAGATGGGGGTGAACTGATCATGGCGAATAACAATAATATCGTGGTAGGGCTGGATATCGGCACCACAAAAATTTGTTGCGTGATTGCGGAAACCGGGGGCGACGTTCCGGAAATCATCGGCCTGGGCTCTCACCCATCCAGGGGCATGCGCAAAGGGGTGGTGGTGAATATAGACGCCACCGTGGACTCCATAAAACGGGCGGTGGAAGAGGCGGAACTGATGGCCGGTTTTGAAGTGGACTCTGTATATGTGGGGATGGCAGGCGCCCATATAAGCGGCTTTAACAGCCATGGCGTCATCGCCGCCAGGGGCCACGAAGTGACCCGGCAGGATATGGAAAAGGCGTTGGAGGCGGCTCGCACGGTGAATGTGCCGCTGGATCGGGAAATCATCCATGTGATTCCACAGGAATACATAGTGGACGGCCAGGATGGCATCCTGGATCCGGAGGGGATAAACGGTGTTCGGCTGGAGGCCAAAGCTCACATCATCACGGCGTCTGTGACATCCGTGCAGAACATCATCCGGTCGGTGAACCGGGCGGGGCTGGAAGTGGAGGACCTGGTGGTGGAGCAGCTGGCCGCGTCTGAAGCTGTGCTGGACCAGGATGAAAAAGAACTGGGCGTG
>JAOUNV010000195.1 GCA_029880775.1 Nitrospinota bacterium
GTTGTGGATGGTGTTGCTGATCGTATTCCTTCTCGGGATCGGCGTGACCTTGGCCGAGCCGGCCGTCGGCGCGTTGAAGGCCGCCGGGACTATAGTGGATGTAAATAAGGCGCCCCATCTATACGCTCTGCTGAACTTCTACACCGGCTCTGTGGTGCTGGTGGTGGGGGCGGGGGTGGGCCTGGCCGCGGCGCTCGGTTCTCTGCGGTTTCTATACGGACTCAGGCTTAAGCCGTTTATATACGCCATCACAGCAGTGGCGCTTTCCCTGACCTATTACATGACGGGGGACCCCGCCCTGGAGCCGATGCTGGGCATGGCTTGGGACTGCGGCGCCGTCACCACAGGCCCGGTTACCGTGCCGATAGTGCTGGCGCTGGGAATCGGCATAGCCTCCTCCGCCGGGAAGGGTGGTGGCAACCTCTCCGGCTTCGGTATCGTCACCATGGCTTCGCTATTCCCCATCATCGGGATGATGCTGTTGAGCATCCATGTGGCTGGCGCATTGGACCCTGAAACCATAAAAGAGATGGCGGCCCACACATCCTCGCTGGCGCCAGGCCTGCTGAAAAAAACGCCGATAGCGGAGATTGTGGTGGGGCTTCGGGCAATTGTTCCATTGGTGATTTTTCTGTTTCTGATTCTCAAGTTTGTCGTTCGCTCCGAAGTGAGGAACAAAGGTTACCTCATATACGGCTTGGTTCTTTCCCTGGCAGGGATCATCCTTTTCAACATAGGGCTGAGCTACGGCCTGGTGAACCTGGGCAACCAGGTGGGGGCCATGCTCCCCACAGCTTTCACGGCGGTGGAGAACCTTTCGGAAAAACCGCTATACGGCTTCTTCACCGGTTTGACACTGGCGCTATTTTTCGCATGGGCTCTGGGGTTTTCCGCCACCCTGGCGGAGCCCGCCCTGGCGGCGCTGGGGATCACTGTGGAAAACCTCACCAATGGCGCCTTTAGCAAAAGAACACTACTGTTGACCGTGGCCGTCGGCGTGGCCTTCGGGGTGACGTGCGGGCTGGTGCGGATTGTCTACGGCATCCCGTTGGGGTACCTATTGATTCCAGGTTACATAGTGTGCTTTGTGTTGACGGCGTTAAACAGCGAGGAGATGGTGAACGTGGCGTGGGACAGCGCCGGGGTGACCACAGGGCCGGTGACGGTGCCGGTGGTGCTGGCCATAGGCCTTGGGTTCGGTGGCGCGGTGGACGCGGTGGAGGGATTCGGCATCCTGGCCATGGCTTCCGCCGGGCCGATCATCGCGGTGCTGGGAATGGGCCTGCTGGTAAACCGGAAAGTGGCCATGAGCCACGGGAAAAAATGATAAGGCGAAAAGGGAAATGATGGAAGAAGATAAGGAACTGCTCGTATTGACGGATGTGTCGTTGATCACATGCATTGTGCAGCGGGGGCTGGCGGACGCGGTGGTGACGGCGGCCACGGAGGCGGGCGCCCAGGGGGGGACTGTATACTTCGCCCGGGGATATGGCATCCGCGAGCGACTGGGGACTCTGGGAGTGGCCATCGAGGCGGAGAAGGAAGTTATCATGATAGTAGTGAGCGATGAGCAGGCGGACCTGGTTTTCGAGAGAATATACTTATCCGCCAAACTTGGCACGCCAGGCATGGGGATGATGTTCGTTTCCAGGCTGGAAAAGGCGGCCACGTATATCCCGAAGGAGGTCATCACCAACATCAGAACCCAGGGAAGAAAGGATGGCGCCGATGACCGATGAAAAACAATTCCCCCGTGGCAGGCTGATCACATGCATCCTCCCCAAGGGCACGGCCATCCCCCTGATGAAAAAGCTGCGGGAGGAGAAAGGGATCACCGCCATGAGCTTCCACCACGCCCGGGGCGCCGGCAGGAGCGGGCGCAGCCGCCACGGGCTGGGCCACTATGTGGAAAACCATATCATCAACATCGCGGTGAGCACGGACCAGGCGGACGATATCTTCGAATTCATCTATTTCGAGGCCCACATCGGCGAAGACCACAACGGCCTGTTACTGATGGAAAAGCTGGGGATGTTGACCCCATACACCCTTCCGGAAGAGCTGCAGGACGAGTAGCCGCAGCCAGGGAGAGGGGGCGTGATCCTATCCTGAACGCTCCGGCTTGGCGGCCCGCAGGCTCAAGCAGGCCATTTAGCTCCGTTATCTGATATTCGCGGCAGGCGTTTGTTTAATTGATCAGTCAGGCTTGGCGCCATCTCGTGAATGTCCGCAAGGGATAATTCGGCAGCCGTCATATCCAGGGCCTGGACGCCGCCGGAGGTGATTATAATGATGGCCACCGGTTTCTTGGCGCCCGCCAGCCACATGCCGGACCCAAGTTGGCTGGCGGAATAAACGGCTTTCTCGATTGGAATGATAGTCATGTTTCCAATGACCAATTGCTGGCCAAGGCGATGTTCACTCACCAGCTTTTCCATCACCGCAACTCCCATAGCATCCGGATTGTGATCGGCGACAAAATGAACAAGATAGCTATGTAGACGAATTGAATTGGTATGACCCTGACTTTTCCTCTACAGTCGAACTCGAAGAGTTCATACATGAATTCCGGCTCTATACATATGACAGCGCTCCGCACATCGGTAAGTACAGCCACAAGAGGGCCGACAAAACCCCAAAGCATTCCCGTGTCCGCCGGATCCCCGAGGCCCAAACGGGCGCGAAGGGTGAAGCCTGGCATTCGTATCGCCCCAAGGATATCTCTCAGTAGCCTGATCACCCTGCGCCGGAAACGGCTGTTTCGCGCAACAGATAACGCCTTGCGGCCCCGGCCTCCCTTCCGGCCCTTCTTTTCCTTTCTCTGCCCTGATGAAGGTTTGGAGCCGTTATTCGGCAAGGGGGTGCGGATAACGCCGAAGAGCCAGCCTATGGAAACGGCGATATGAAACGTCTCTCGGCGCTGAATATTAAAAGCGATTTCAACTGGAATGGCCAAAAGCGCAACTATGAGCAGCAACGCCAGCGCCCCCGATAAAAGCACGATCAAGCTCCTCTTATTTAGAGGATTCCTCCTTGCCCTTTGACGCGACCTGTCCGATGGTCTCAACAACCTTTTCCACCAAACTGGAGGCCCCGGACTTGATTGGCTCCAGTCGCACGCCGTCTTTGTTAATTATCAGGATGGCCACCGGCTTTACGCCTCCGCCTCCGCCAGTCCCGCCCCCTTGACCTTCACCTTTGCCGCCTCCACTTTCCTTTCCGGCGCCACCACCGGCGCCGAATCCGAATCCGATATTGACCAGGGGGATGATCGTGTTGTTTTCCACAACAATCGGGTCGCCCACCACTGTTTTGCTGTTCAGCATTTTCTCGATTTCCTGTACGGTGGCCTTTATTAACTTCTCAAGATTCTCCATTTCCATAATCCGCTCCTAAATTATTCCCTGTTTTTTCGTGCGACCCAATTCGCGGCCATATCTTCCAGATTTGTCTATAATATGTGCTTTTTATTGTTAAAAAGTAAAGGCCGCCTGATTGAGGTGTTCGCCTTTGCCTCCGCCTGAAGCAATATGGCGTGGAGGAATGTCTATGTGACAAACATCTCTGTTAACCGGGAATCGGGTTATTTAATCCTTCCGGAAATAAGGCGTGGTAAACTGGTATCAAAGTATGGCGTGCAAACGCCTGCCAAGCGTGCAAACGCCTGCCAAGCGTGCAAACGCCTGCTGATCGGGCTGGAGAGTAACCATGATTGAGTTGATCCCCTGGGCCGCTTTTATTATTTTCATCATAGCCGCTCTCTGGCTGGATCTTGCGATCCTGCACACAAAAGATACCGAGATACCTATCCACCTGGCGCTGAAGATGGCCGCTTTCTGGATCATACTGGCGCTCTTGTTCGATGTGGGGATCTATTTTGTCTATGGGCCGGAGAAGGCCCTGATGTTTCTAGCGGGCTTTCTCGTAGAAAAATCATTGAGCCTCGACAACCTCTTTGTGTTCATCCTCATTTTCACCTACTTCCAGGTTCCGGCAAAATACCAGTTGAAAGCGCTTTTTCTGGGGATCCTGGGCGCCATTATCATGAGGCTCACCTTCATTCTTGCGGGGATCGCGCTGATTAGCAAATTCCACTGGATGATATATGTCTTTGGTGTGCTCCTCATCTACACCGGCGCCAAGCTCTCCGTGGCAGGGGATATTAAAGTCCACCCGGAAAAGAACCTGGCTTTACGGCTCTTCAAGCGAATCATGCCCACGGTTTCTTATTTCCATGGAAGCGATTTTTTCGTGAAGATCGACGGTCGCTGGGCCGCCACCCCGTTGCTCGTCACCGTCATAATGATCGAGACATCGGACGTGATTTTCGCCGTCGATTCGATCCCCGCGATTATGGCCATCACGCTGGATCCTTTCATCATATACACATCCAACATATTCGCCATCCTCGGCCTTCGCGCGCTATTTTTCGCTCTGTCCGGCCTGATGAGGATGTTCCACTATCTGAATTACGGCCTGTCGCTGATCCTTGTCTCCCTGGGGTTAAAGATGACCTTCTCAGGATTTATCCATGTGCCGGTTCTGCTTTCCCTTGGATTCATCGCCACGACACTGCTAACATGTGTCCTGCTCTCCCTGCGATACCCAAAAGAAAAAGAGGGGGGCCCTTAATGAAAAAACGCTTTCTGGCAGGCAGCGACAGCGCAAGAGCGCTTATATTATTGGTGGGGTGTTCTAAGCCCCTCGTATATCTGAGTGATTTAATATTATGAATGACAGGCTGACGGATGGGCGCCTTGTAGCGGTGACAGGCGCCTCTGGGTTCATCGGCGCCGCTCTTTGCGCGGAGTTGAAGGAGCGAGGCTATATAGTCCGCGCCTTCGCC
>JAOUNV010000196.1 GCA_029880775.1 Nitrospinota bacterium
GAAGATTTTCAACACATGAGACATAGCGCCCATCTATATTTTTCCTTTTTCGATGGAAATGATTTTTATATTCTTGGCTAAAATGGACCCGCGACACCGCCTGCGATGGAGAACCCCTTACTCAAAACGGCTTCCGTGGATCCGGAAAACGTGACTGCTTCCACAGCTGAAGATCTATACATTCAGTATCCCGCTCCAATCCTCCCTACTATCCGATTTTAGCCGGATGGATCAAAACACTTCACTGCTTGCTCCAGACGCCGCTTTCGTCTATGCGATACACCGTCGGGGTGATCCCCTTCGTCGCTTCGTCAAAAGCCTTCGCCGCTGCGCTCTCCGGCCGGTCGGAGTGGAATCTCTTCCACTCGGCTATATCGGAATGGTAATAGATCATGGAGCCTTCCCCCTGGTCTGCGTACCCTGTGGTGGATATCACGAAATAGTCTTTGGCGGTATACACCGAGGCCACATCCATCCCGAACACCCCCGCCAGCGGCGCGGAGATATCGTCAGGCCACTGCCCGGTGGCTTTGTGCCCTTCCAGCATGGCCGCAGTGGCAGGCTCCAGCATCTCCCTGGTATAGGTCACGCTCTTCACCACCGCCGTCCGGTACACAGAGCCATTTAATATCGCCACCACCGGCAGCGCTCCCATGGCGGCCATCAGCATCAGCACCATCCGGGAGCCAGGCTTGGTTATCAGCCACGCGCCCAGCATAAAAGCGGGAACTATGGCGAATATCGAGAGCCTCCACAGCCGACCAGACCCGCCATGGGCCAGCCAATCCAAAGGAGTGCTGAAGGCGAACCCAATCTCCCACAAAGTGGCGGCCAGCAGCCCGATCACCAGAAAACCCACCGCGATGATAGTCGACCCGGAATAGGATTCCGCCGGTGGGGAGTCAGCCCCGGACTGTTTCGGCGCGAACTGGTTCGGAACGGTCGAGTCCGGCGCGGGCTGGTCCCCGGTTAGCCGGTCCCCGGTTAGCCGGTCCACGTGGGTATTAGTCGAATTGTCGTTTGTTGTCACATCTTGATTATTCATGCGGATACTGTAGCACATTGAGGGGGCTGTGCGGCAGGCTCACCACTAAAAAGTGGATCTTCTGTTCAACGCCACCGATCACTGCCAAAGCCTCACCGAAGTCCGCCTGGGCATGACCCGGAGGATGACTCAGCGGGACGAACATCTCGCGGGAGCTTTGGCGTTTTAGAAACCGAGAAACCGCTGCACTCGCGGCAGGAAGTCACCCTTGGTGAATGGCTTTGTCACAAAATCATCGGCGCCCAGTGAAAAGACACGGTTTCGTATATCGACTTCACTTGTTTCGGCGCCGCTGCTTGTCACCGAAGTAATGGCGATCACGGGCACGCCATCGAACAGCTTGCTCCTTTTCACCTCTCTTATTAACCGGAATCCATCCATGACAGGCATGCTCAGGTCTGTAATGATAAGATGCGGAAGGGCCCTCCTCATGATGTCAAGCGCCTCCTGGCCGTTTTCGGCCTCCAATATATTCAGTCCGCTCGTGTCGGCCAGCATGTCCTTCATGATTTCGCGCTGAGCCTGCACATCATCCACCAGCATGACCGAAGCCTTCTGGCCAGGAAGAGTCAAATAGAATGTGGTCCCCTTGTCCGGCGCGGACTCGGCGCGGATGGACCCGCCATGGGCGGACATGATTTCCCTGCAGTATTGCAGCCCCAGTCCCGTTCCCTTTTCGCCACCGGTACCCTTGGCAGGAGCGTCCAGGTTTCCGGTGAAGACGCTGCTGAGCGTTTCCGGCTTCATGCCCACCCCAGTGTCCCGCACGGCGACGATGTCCGGCTCCTCCGGCGAAACGAAGATTGCAATGGAATCTCCACCGCGGCAAAACTTGATTGCGTTGCTGACAAGGTTTTGCAGCACCTCGCCGAACAGCGCCTCATCCGCGAAAATGCGGTGGGTGCGGGGAATTTCATTTCGTATCATCACCCCTTTTGCCTCCGCGTTGAACGCCATGAAGGAGATGCATGTTTCGGCCAGGCCATAGGCGGAAAGAAACCGCTTTTCCACCTTTATCCTCCCGGTCTTTAGCCTGCTCAGGTCCAGCAGCTTGTCGATCAGGATCAGCAGGCCGGCTGAGTTGTCTATAACCTTGTCCAAAATCTGGGCCCTCTTGGCGTCGTCGAGTTTGTACATGTCGTGCTGCTTGAATATTCTTGTAAGGGAGTTAATATTGGCAAGCGGAGAGCGAAGATCGTGTGAGACAAGGGAAACGAAATTATCCTTCAGTTTTGTGGCCATTTCCGCCTCTTCCTTTGCGGCGCGAAGCTTCGCTTCGTTTTTCTTCCTCGCCGTCACATCCCGGACTATCACGATGCGCGCCTCCTTGCCGGCGTATTCTATGGTGCGCGCCCGGCTTTCCACGAAAATGTGGCCCCCGTCCTTTTTCACAAGGGTCAGTTCTATCATTTCCTCGGAGCGCTCGGCGAATGTTTTCATGGCGGTTTCCCTGGTTTCCGGCGCCACGAAGCTGAATATGTTTTTGCCGGTTATTTCACTCTTTTCGTATCCAAGCATGTCTTGGACCTGCTGGTTTATATCCAGGATGACCCCCTGATGGTGGATGGCGATCATCTCGAAGCCGGCTTCGGCCAGTTGCCGGAACCGGGCTTCGCTTGCTTTCAGCTTTGCCGAGGCCGACTCGGCGTTTTCCTTTGCGGCGCGCAAAGCCTCCTCGGCTCCCCTTTTTTCCGTGATATCCTCGATGGTGATGATGGCGTCAAGGAGGGGATCGTTTTCCCTGATGGGCTTCGCCAGGAGCCGGCCCCAGAACGTGGATCCATCCTTGCGGGCGAACAGCGCCTCCTTTTCCAATATCAGGCCGGAGGATATCACCTGTTCGATGTTGCGTATCTCGGCTTCATCAGGCCTCCATTGCTGGGGATACAGGTCCTGGGTGCGCTTGCCGGCTATCTCATCATTGCTGAAACCAAACATCTCCACAAAGCGCCGGTTCACCTTCATGATCTCGAAATACTTCGCATGCAGGATCGCCACCGGGGCGGTCTCTAGCAGGGTTTCGAGCTCTTGAATGATATTGTCCAGGCGCTGTTCGGTGATACTTCTATCCGTTATGTCCTGAAACGTGCCCATCATCCGGACGGGCTTTTCCGCTTCATCGAATGTAACCTTGCCTATGGCATGGAATACGCGCTCCGAGCCATCATTATGGAGCACCCTGTATTCCGTATTGAACGGACGCTTGTTTTGCAGCGCCTCCTCGACGGCAGCCTTGAAAACCTCCCTGTCCTCGGCATGCACCATGCTCATGAACAATTCAAAGGTAGGTTCAATCTTTCTGCCGGAAAGCCCCAGCAAAACATACACCTCGTCGTTCCAGTATAGTTTTCCCGTGGAGGGGTCCCAATCCCAGATGCCCACCTTGCCGACAGATGTGGCGTAGTCGTACCTGTCCTTGTATTCCTGAAGACTGGCTTCAACACTGTTGTTTTCCGCGGACCCTTGGAGACTTTCCATATATATTCCCTTTCATCAAAAACGTATATGTGATTACCCAGGATGCTCGTGGTCTATGCTCTCGCCCGCTATTATATATCATAAAACAAATATTTCAGCGATTCTCCTGTGTCTGTGCGCGTCAGCATGTTTGGGTGTATCTGTCGCCTGGATAATAGGCCATGCGGGCGCCATAAATATGGTCCACCCATTTTACTTTCATCAAACTTAAACGCCTGCCCAGTTACCGGGGTGCAGTCCATCACATTCTTTTTCAAGTTGTTCAGTTTTGCGCGATCCCGTGACCCTCCCCCAATAAATGGATCCACTTTTTGAGCGATAATTTTCGATATATTTATGCATGGAGGTGGATCATGGCAAAGCGGAAGATTTTTAAACCTGAGGAGATAATCACCAAGCTACGGGAGGCCGAGGTACTGCTTTCCCAGGGAAGTTCGGTGGCGCAGGCCAGCCGTCAGATCGGTGTGACTAGCCACACTTATTATCGTTGGCGCAAGATGTATGGTGGGATGAAGGTCGATCAGGCCAAGCGGCTCAAGGAGTTGGAGAAGGAAAACGCCCGCCTGAAGAAGCTTGTGGCCGACCAGGCGCTGGATATGGCGATCCTGCGGGACGTTGCTCAGGGAAAGTTCTGAGCCCGGCGAAGAAGCGTCGCGCTGTAATTACCGTCCGTCATCAGCATAACGTTTCCGAGCGCCGGGCTTGCAAGGTATTAAACCAACCAAGATCGACTCAGAGGCACATGCCGACTCTGTCGTATTTCCATGAGCGGCTGACCAGGCGTGTCGTCGAGCTGGCCTGCGAGTATGGCAGGTATGGCTATCGCCGCATCACGGCCCTGCTTCAAGCGGAGGGGTGGAAGGTGAATCACAAGAGAATCGAACGTATATGGCGCGCAGGGGGGCTCAAAGTCCCGAAGCGTCAGCCGAGGCGAAGACGGCTTTGGCTGGCTGACGGATCATGTGTGCGTCTCAGGCCGCAGTATCGTAATCATGTCTGGAGTTATGACTTCGTCCATGCCAGAACCGACGATGGCCGTGCGATCCGGCTGTTGGTGATCATCGATGAGTACAGCCGTGAATGCTTGGCAATCGTGGTTGAGCGCAGCCTGGCATCCCGTGATGTCTTGCATGCTTTAGGAGAGCTTTTCATCGAACGTGGTTTGCCAGCTTTCATACGTTCGGATAACGTACTAACTCAGAAGTCAATAGCCTCGTTCGCCCACACCTCTCCCGATGAGTGTCAAATCGCTTAAAAATGTCCTTCCGAGCGGCTTCCACTTTTTATCCGGGTTCCCTTTTGACCATAGT
>JAOUNV010000024.1 GCA_029880775.1 Nitrospinota bacterium
GCCGCCTGGGCCGCGTCCAGAACCAGAAGCGTCCCTTTCTTTCGGCATGCCTTCGCCAACGCGCCTATGTCGGCCATGGCCCCGGTGACGTTGCTGGCCACGGTGGTGACCAGCATTTTCACGTCAGGGATTTTCGATGGATCAGGTGTCCCATTCTCCAGGCATGGAGCATGCTCCACCAGCACACCTCTTTTTTTCAGTGTCTCCAGCGGGCGGGTGACGGCGTTATGCTCCAGCCGGGATACGGCCACCCGGTCCCCCGGCCCCAACAGACCCTTGAGGGCCAGGTTCAGCCCATAGGTGGCGCCGCTGGTGAATACCAACCTCTCCGGATGGGGCAGGCCCAAAAAAAGGGCCGCTTCCTCCCTGGCCTGGAATATGATTCGGGTGGCGGCCATGCCAGGCTGGTGAAAGCCACGGCCAGGGTTGCCCGATTCTTTTTCCACTGCGTCGGCCACCGCCTTTGCCACTGTCTTTGGCTTTGGATAGCTTGTGGCGGCGTTGTCCAGGTATACATATTTTTTCATGATGCGGCCTTGTTAGTGGCGATAGGCGATGAATAGTCAGCTTCCATCATGGTATGATATCGCAACCGAGCGCAAGTGTCCCGCCGGTGGGAGCCGAGCCTGGGAGGACCGATAGACAGAACAATGAAAGCTCTTACGCTGACGGCCGTTTTCATGAGCGCGGTATGGCTGATGTCGTGCGCCGGGCCCGCCTGCGCCGGAGAGAAGAAATACATTGGCCCGCTGCCGTGCGCGGGGGAATGCCACAAGGAAATCTTCGACACCTGGAAAAGCGGCAAGCACGCCACAGCTTTTGGGAATCTGGCGCCTGGCGCGCGGGCAAAAGGCAAAAAAGAAGCCGGGTTAAAACCGGGTGTCGATTATCAGAAGGATAAATCCTGCATGCCATGCCATGTCACAGGCTGGGCGGATGGTGGATATTCCTTCGAAAAACCCGACCCTTACCTGCGGGGGGTGAGCTGCGAAAGCTGCCACGGGGCTGCGGGAAAGTGGAACGAGCTACATCAGAAGAAGGACTTGAAAAACAGAAAACGGAAGCTGAAGCAAAAAGGGCAGAGGCAGCCTTTCAAGGGAAAATATGTGTGCGTGGGGTGCCACGAGGATGACACCAACCCATACAAGTTCCGCTCCCCTCCCGGCAAGATAGACTGGACCGAGCCAAAGCACGCCGGATCCTACCACATTATGAAGTGACCTGTGGATGATAACGTGGTGAACCTGCTGGAGACCGGCTCTTACCTGGCCGCGCTGGAAACAGAATATATGGGGCACGACCCGTTCTTCCTGGATGAAACCGGCTCCACCAACGACTGGATATCGTTCCGTCTGCCGCTGCCGGGGATAGAGAGGACTGTGGTGGCCGCCGAGCGCCAGACCGATGGAAGAGGCAGGATGGGGCGCAAGTGGTTTTCCCAGCCTGGGGGGAGCCTTGCTTTCAGCGTGGCATGGCCCCTGCCGGAGAGGCTACAGCAGCAGCCGGGAGTGGTGACCCTGGCCGCAGGCGTGGCGCTGGCGGAAACGCTGGAGGAATCCTTTGGTGTATCTCCCGCATTAAAATATCCCAACGATGTGTGGATAAGCGGAAAGAAAGCAGCCGGCATACTCACCGAGCTGAAGGGTGGCAGGGAGAAAAAGTTCGCGGTGCTGGGTGTGGGGATCAACGTGAACATAGAACAATCCGATTTCCCGGACGACCTGGACACTCCCGCCACGTCGCTGCTTATGGAAACCGAGAGAAGAACCGAGAGGGAAAAGGCCCTGGCCCACTTTATGAATCGGCTGGAGCCAACGCTGGAATTGTTGGCAAACGGCGGTCTGGGCGATATCATGTTCCGGTACCGGCGGCTGGCGGAGCCGCTGATGGGATGGGAAGTGACGGCGCATGGCGTGGGCGAGGTGTATACCGGCGTGGCGGAAGGTGTGGATGATGATGGCTCTTTGCTATTGAAAACGGCGGATGGAACCATTATAAGCGTAACCAGTGGTCAGGTTTCATTCCGTCGGCCATAACAATTAATTTCGGATACGATGAATAATGAGCGGTGATCTGTTCGTGGCGGATATCGGAAACACCCATATGGTTATGGGTGTTTATCGGGGGCGCGAGCTTTTGGCCAGCTGGAGGATCCACACCAGGACCCCCAGGACGGAGGATGAACTGGCTGTGGCGCTAAGCCAGCTTTTTCGCCTTGCTAGCATGGAGTTCTCGTCCATCGGCGCTACTGCCATATCCTGCGTGTCGCCCACCACATTGCGGGAATTTGTGAAGTTTACGGAGCGCTTTTTAAAATGCCATCCACTGGTAGTGGGGCCCGGTGTGAAGACCGGGGTGTCTGTGAAAGTGGACGACCCCAGGGAAGTGGGGGCGGACAGGATCGCCAACGCCGCCGGAGGGATGTCGCTGCACAAGCCGCCGCTGATCATTGTCGATTTCGGCACGGCTATTACCTTCGACGCCATCAGCGCCAAGTGCGAGTATCTGGGGGGGGCCATCGTACCGGGGATGACCATGAGCCTCAACGCCCTTTCGGCGAACACGGCAAAGTTGCCAAGGGTGGAACTTGCCGAGCCCCCTTTAGTCATCGGCACAAATACTATAAACTCTATGCAGTCTGGAGTGTTCCACGGTTTTGTGAGCCTGGTGGATGGGATAGTCAGGAAGATAAAACCACTGCTGGGCGCCGAGGTGACGGTGATCGCCACGGGAGGCGAGGCTGGGCTGGTGGCCAGCGGATCGGAGACGATAGATGTTGTGGAAAAAAATTTAACATTGGAGGGCCTGAGGGTCATCCATGAAAACACGCGCAAAAGCGCTTAGAAAATGGGAAATGAAATGAAGGTGAAAATATGCGGCCAGACTAGCCTGGCGGACGCGGACCTCTCGGTTCGAATGGGAGCGGATTATATAGGCGTGGTGTTTGAGGTAGAATCCTCCCCCCGATCGCTGGACATGGAAAAGGCGCGGCCCATTTTCGAAAAGCACCGCGACAGGACGTTTCTGCTCACATGTGACGCCTCGCTGGAGAAAATCGGGAATGCGGCCATGGAGCTGGACCCTTACGCCATACAGCTCACCGGCCAGGAAACTCCGGAAGATGTGGCCAACCTGAAGGATGAAGCTGGGGGTGTGGTGTTCAAGTCGATCCATCTCCCGCCGGCTGGCGAAGAGGGCGCGGAATCACCGGAGCAGATCCTGGAGCGGATGAAACTATATGTGGAGGCTGGAGTCGACGGGTTCGTGCTGGACACATCCACGGGGGGCCTTTCCGGCGGCACAGGGACGAAAAGCGACTGGGCCGTGGCGGCGCGGATCACTGCGGCTTCACCCGCTCAGATTTTTATCGCAGGGGGGATCAATGCGGAAAATGCTGCGGAAGCGGCCGCGATGCCGAATATCTATGGAATAGACCTGGCCAGTGGCGCGGAATCGGAGACTGGGGTGAAAAGCGAGGAGAAACTTGCTGCGCTATTTGCCGCGCTAGGGAGGGCGCAAGCCTGAGCTTTAACTGGCCGGGGGTGTCCTTTGGCAGCGCCTCTTGGGCGGTTACAATTCCCGTCCGGGCGCTTCCCGCATCCGGTTGATCGCGGCCCACAGTTCATTGCGTCCCTCGCCGGTGTGGGAGGAGAAAAGCAGATGGCCTGCCATAGTGGTATCCAGCTCGCCTATTGTGGCCAGCGCTTCCTTGATCATTTTCGGGCGGCGGGTCTTGGGTACTTTGTCCGCCTTTGTGAACACCAGCACGTAGGGCACGCTGTAGGAGGCCAACCATTCCAGCAGGCTCAGGTCGTCGTCGTTGGGAGTTCTGCGGATATCGAGCAGCGCCGCCACTCCTTTCAGGTTGGGGCTGAATTGCAGGTATGAGTCCACCATGCTCCCCCAGCTTTGGCGAACACTTTTTGGCACGTTGGCGAAGCCATAGCCTGGCATATCCACGAAAGTGAATTTTTTATTAATAACGAAGAAGTTTAAAAGCTGGGTCTTGCCGGGGGTCTTGCTCACCTTCACCAGCCCTTTGCGTCCAGTCAGGGAGTTTATCAGCGAGCTTTTCCCCACGTTGGACCGGCCTGCAAAGGCGATTTCGTCCAGCCCCAGCGGCGGCCACTGTTCCATTGTGACTGCGGATTTTATAAACTCCGCGGAGACGACTTTCATCGGCGAATTTTCCGGACGCGGTTACCCCGGCGCCTATAGGGGATTGAACACCAGGCCCGAGATCAGCTTCGGGTAGAAATAGGTCGATTTCTGGGGCATGGTTCCGCCCCCCCGGGCCACGTCCATCACCTGGCCTATTCCGGTGGGGTTCATCAGGAAAGCCATTTTGGCCGCCCCCTCGTCCACTTTGCGCATGGCCAGGTCCGCATGGATGGTGTAGTAGATATGGCCGCCAGCCTCCACCTTCTCCCGCGTGATATCCAGCGCTCTGGAGAGGATCAGCTCCTGCAATATTGTCACGTCCAGCCAACGTAGCGCTTCTATCTTCTCCCCGCCTGGCGGGCTGGGGGGCTGGGCGTCTTTTTTCATGCGCAACAGGCGCATGGCGCCGCCGCCGGTGTACATCCCGAAGGCTACTGTCTGCTCGCCTGCAGACTTCAGCTCCGCCATAAAGTTGGCGACGCTATCTTCGGTGACCTGGCGCTCTTCTGATATTTCGAAGTTCCCGGCCAGGGTGGCCAGCGCCTCCTCGGCGGATTTTTCGGTTTTGAGAACGAACCTGTGGGTGGGGAGCACGGTGAAGCCCTGCCCATTGGTGTTGGAGAGAAACACCAACCCATAGTCGTAATCGCCGCTCGCGCCACCGGCCTGTTCGCGGCGTTCGTTGCGGTAGTTTAAGGCTGTTTCGTAGCGGTGATGCCCATCGGCTATCACCATGTCCTTGTCCGCCATGAATGTTTGGACCTTCTCGATAATTGCCTTGTCGGTCACCGGCCACATGCGGTGGATCACTCCATCCTGTTCCGCCTCCACTGCGGGGTTGGTGTTTTTTGTCGCTTCCTCGAAGAGGGCGTCCAGCGTTAATTGCGGATCTTCGTATAGCCCGAAGATCTGGGAGAAGTTCGTCTTGCATGCGCGGGTGAGGTTCAGCCTATCGGTTTTCGGGCCGGAGAGGGTGCGCTCGTGGGGGAATACCTTTCCCTGGTCATAGTCCTCCAGCTTGAGTCTGCATATGAATCCGGTTCTGTTCAGCCGGGCGCCCTCAATTTTGTACTCCTGAGAGTATATATACAGGGCCGGTTCCGGATATGGGCGCAAGATTCCTTGCTCCATCCAATCCGCCAGATCCCTGGCGGCGCGGGTGTATCGGTTATCGCTGTCGCTATCCTCCGCGGATTGCTTGCCCAGTATCAGGCGCACCACGTTGTGTGGATGGCTCTGGTACAGCGCTTCCTGCTGATCCGGGTTGATAACGTCGTATGGGGGCGCCAGGGCGGGGCCCACGTCCTCCAGTTTGTCCCAATCGTATACAATGCCCTTGAAAGGCCGAATTTCCACCATGAGTCCTAGAAAAGATAAGAGTTGAAAAATATTGGAAGGCTTAAGGTTGCACTATTTTCGGTTGTAAATCAAGCCCAGTTAACATGGGCAGATCCTTCTTTGCTATGTTATGCGTGGCGTACGCCCCCACCAGGATGGTATATCCACCCGCTTTCGGGTCACGCAGGGCATATGGCGCCAGGCCTTTACCCTCGTATCTTTTCAGCATGCTTCTGGCGTTGTTTTCCGCCACCGGCCCGGCGATGCTGATGGCGAAGGGGAGCTTGAGTACCTGAGTGTACTTGGAGATGGAATTCTTTTTCAGCGTCTTGCCCAGAGCCTTGGCGTCCTCCAATTGGCCCATTCGGTCTACCACCACTCGCCGCCAAGTTCCCTTCCCCGGCACCTGGCTGATGATTTCAAAGGCGTTGAACCCTTTGGAGCGCAACAGGCGCACATATTCGCTGGAGTGGGCTCGAGACTTGAACGAGGCCACGTGAACCACGTATGGCTTGTGCCCGGATGATGAGGCGGCTTTTCTGTTGGTGGGGCGGGCGCTCGGCTTTGCAACTTTTTCCATGACCACGGCCACCCTGGTGGCTGGTTTCGCCGGAGTGGTGTGGATGGGTTTACCACCCTTCCATTCGCGCCATTGGTCTCTGATGGCGCGGTTCACTTCACCCCTTGAGAGAGTGGCCATCCGTGATTTGACGTTTGAATAATCTATGGGAACGCCCCTGTTTATTCCGTTCATGTTGCCATTGATAAACTTGTCCCTGTTCTCCATCCAGAGGGCCACCACAGCTTTGCGTTGGTCGGCGCCAGATCCCAGGTCCAGGCTGGAGGCGATCTTGAACAGGTTGTCTCCCCGCGCCACAGTATACCCCCCCACGCCGTTGTCGCCCCTTGCGTGACCGGCGGGTGACTGCACCGGGCTTGCGAAGACCCGGCTGGCGGAACCGTTTCTTCCTTTGCGTGGAGCGGGAGAAGCAACGCGAGGCCGTGCGGCTGGGCGAGCGGGTGGCCGCGCTGCGGGTGGCTCAGGCTTGGTGAGGGCCATTGCGTCTTGCATGACCTGTGGCTTTTGACCAGGCTCCACCATCACGATCTTTATCTGCTCAAGCTCCATCGGCCTGGCTGCGAATTGGCTTCCCTCAAAACCATGGGCAAGCACCCTGGGCTGGCCTGGGGCAGGGGTGGGATTGGGCGTGGGAACCGCTTTGGCCACCTGAATAGGCTCAGCCGCCGCCGGCTCTTCCGGCTGGGCGAGGAAGGTGGCTTGCTCCTCCACGGAAAGAACCACATAGATGCTCTCGTTGGGATCCTGCGCCGCCAAAACCACGGGCAACTCCCCACCTGGCCGCGAAGCTGCGGCCACTGCCGCAGGTGGAGTCGCTCTTGTTGGGGCAGGCCTCGCCACCCTAGTGGGAACCTTAGCCCTGGATGGGGCCTTAGCCCTGGATGGGGCCCTGGCCCTGGATGGGGCCTTGACCATTCCACGGGCCCTGGCAACTTCCCGTTTCTCCTCCGCGCGGATCTGCTCCAGCAGTGAGGAATTCTTTTCCGTAGTGGTGCCTGATTCTTTTGAGCTTTCCGGAGGGAGGGTCATTTCCCTGCCAGGTTGCATGGCCCTCATCATCTCCGCCACTCTGGATAATTCCGCCTGCTCCTCTGGGGAGGGGGGGGATGTGGCCGCTCCCCTCTTTTTCTTTGGGGTCGGCAGGCTCAATTGGAGGTTCTTTTGCAGATCCAGCGCCAGGAAATAATTTTCCATTATCATGCCGCCGCCCATGCGGGCAATGATCAGCAGGTTAAAGGAGGGCTGGTATATCGGTTCGTCGCAAGTGATATAAATCAGCTTCTGGCCGGGATGCAGGGGGTGGTCTGTCACCACCACCCTGAAACGGTCCAGGAACGCGGGTCTTTCCGCGTCGATGCGCTCGTAATCCTCCTGGCTACCAATATAGGCCGCCAGTCCCTTGTGGCCATCGGTTCTCACGGGGATCTCCGCCTTGAACGCGTCCTTATACGCCCCGGTTACCCGGATCTTCCCCAAGGAAAACGCCTCCGCGCCACTGGCCGTGGTCAGGAATCCCACGCAAGCGGCCCAAGTGAAAAGCCTTATGAAGGAGTATTTATGAGCATTTATATCAGTCATCCTGCGCTCGGCAAACCTTGTTAGTTGTCAATGAAACAGACAGCTTTTTGGATATGTCTGTCTCAATATAAATATTTTAGCATCTCTCGTCCCATTTTCAACATGTTTTTTCGTCTTTGTTTTGGGGCCGATTCTCATCCGGTTCCACTTTACGGCAGTGAAAATGGACGCCAGCATCCATCACCTGGATTAATTTTGCTTGCCCAGCGGGCGGCGGAATGATACCTTACTCTGCTTACGGTTCGTTTAATCGGGATGTGGCTCAGTCTGGTAGAGTACTCGCTTCGGGAGCGAGGGGTCGGAGGTTCAAATCCTCTCATCCCGACCATACACTCACACGGGCCAGCCTGCGCGATGGCCCACTACTTCTTGCCAATGGGGCGCATTTATGCGGTCCCAAATCACCCACCTGCATTTATACGCCCAGGTCGCCATGGGGGCGGGATACGTCCACGCTTGTTTTGAAATACAGCCTTGCGCGGATTTTGACAATATTATACAAGCGCGTACAATATACTGAGGTAGAGCTCCGGGAGCGCATGGGCATTTCTGGGTGTTTATGGTGGCGGGGCTGTGCTTTCCACGTTGTTGACAAGGCCTGTGCGGAGTGTGATGGAAATAAAGTTCAATATCCCTTCCCTATTCAGGAATCTGGGCGCCGCGCCATCATATGCCGGGATAAACTACAGGCCGGATATAGACGGGCTTCGCGCCGTTGCGGTTCTCCTTGTCGTCGTGTACCACGCGGGGATGGAAACTTTCGGCGGCGGCTTTATCGGCGTAGATATATTTTTTGTAATATCCGGATACCTGATCACCCAGATTATCGCAAGGGAGATTAGAGAAGGGCGTTTCTCTATAATCAATTTTTACGAAAGGCGCGTTCGCCGTATATTTCCCGCGCTTATCGCGGTAGTTTTTGTCTCTTCGATCCTCGCCTCGCTAATAATCTTACCCATCCGGTTCATGGAATATGGGCAAAGCGTAATAGCTTGCTCATTATTTGTGTCCAACATGCTTTTCTGGAGCGAGGCTGCGGACTATTTTGACGCCGCGGCGCACACTAAGCCCATGCTGCACACCTGGTCGCTGGCCATTGAGGAGCAATTCTATATAGTGTTTCCCCTGGTATTGATGCTTGCGTTTCGCTGGCTCAATGGCCGCTGGACTCTGCTGATGGTGATTGCCGCGGTAAGTTCATTTTCCCTGAGCGTCTGGAGTGTAGAGCACAACCCGGCCGCCGCGTTCTACCTGGCGCCCACCAGGGCGTGGGAGTTGATTCTAGGTTCGCTTATAGCCCTTGGCGCTTTTCCCCCTGTCAGGAATGGCGCCATCAGGGAGATTCTGTCATTTTCAGGTTTATGCCTCATTGGCTGGGGGGCCATCGGATTGACGGCGGCAAGCCCCTTTCCTGGGTTCAACGCCCTTTACCCATGTCTCGGCGCTGGTTTTCTGATTCACTCGGGGGCGTCCGGCCAGACACTGGGGGGAAAGCTTCTAAGCCTGCGGCCAATAGTTTTCATAGGCCTCATATCATATTCGCTTTACTTATGGCATTGGCCCTTATTCGTTTTAGCGAACAATGCGTCAATTTACGAGATGCTGGACCTTGAGTCGAGGCTGGGGATTGTTCTGTTATCAATTGTCCTTGCGGCTTTCTCCTGGAAATTTATAGAGCAGCCATTCCGTGGGAAAAGTTCAAGATTTACCCGAAGGAGCGTTTTCATTCAAGGCGCCACCGCTATGGGACTATTCATATGCTTCGGAATGTTTGTGCATTATTCCAAAGGGTGGCCCGGCCGGATATCGGACAAGGCCGAGCAACTTACCCAATTCGCGCAATCAAAAGATCCCAGGGAATTTGAATGTTTTTCAAGGCCATCCCGACCAATAGACCCGAAGGACGCGTGTGTTTATGGATCGCGCGCCACCCCTTCCGTCGCTGTGTGGGGGGATAGCCATGCTGGCGCAGTTATCCACCAAATCGGGAAAATGGCCTTTGACCATGGTCAATCGGTCAAGTTTTTCGGGTTCACCTTGTGCCCACCAGTCCTTGCCATGCAGGTCAAACCTAAATCTCGCGATAAATGCGCGGATAACAACGAGAGTGTCTTGTCACTTTTAGAATCAACACCATCTATCAAAACCGTCGTTCTTATTGCCCGCTACACTTTATATCTGAGCGGGTACAACACCGATTTCGGCCCGGCGGAGCGTATGGTTGAAATGAAATACATATCGTTTGTCGGTGAGAATGGGCCGATCACCGATCCAGCGGAAAAAGCGCGCCTGCTCGAACTCCATATGCGGGAAACTGTTCATCGGCTGGTTACAGCGGGGAAAAGAGTTGTGTTAATGTATCCCATTCCAGAAACCGGATACGTTATCCCTGAAACTCTGGCGAAGATTTACGTCGATGGCGGCGATATTGAAAAGTTCACAAGGCCATATGAGTATTATAAAAAACGCCAGGCGGTTATAACCGGCATCCTTGATCGATTGGGAGAGTCGGAGCAAATTGTGCGTATACGGCCCAGTAGCCTGCTATGCGACAGTGTCGATTGCATTGTTTCCGCCAACGGAAAATCACTCTATTACGACGACGACCACCTAAGCCTCGAGGGGACGGAATACATCTCTCCCATATTCAAGCCGCTTTTCGAATCCCCTGGCGCTTTAGCGCCCATCGCTGATAAAAACGGAACCAGGGCGCTATCGGCGGACCAGCCGACACGGCTCTAATGAACATTCCATTCGGCGGCGCCGACAACGCCCTATCGCTCGTGTTCGACGATTCCTTGGAACTCAGCTACCGGAGTTCCTTGTCTATGGCGTGGGGGCCCAACGCGCGGTCCCTCAGCAGGATCGGGTAATATGAGCCAGGGTATGACTTGATCCTGATTTCCTCGACCTTCTTCTCTTTGGTGAAAAACATCTCAAAGTAAAAGGGTGGATCTGTTTTCCATGCGGTGAGTTGGTATGCGATGAA
>JAOUNV010000197.1 GCA_029880775.1 Nitrospinota bacterium
TCACCCACCACCCGGTTTAAGTAGTTGGAGACGATCGAATAGGCCAACCCCGCGGCAAGGTCTTCCTTGCTCATTCCCTTTTGTTGATTCGAAACCAGGTCCGATTCTATGAACACCGTGCACCTGTCTCCAAATTTCCCAGGAGACTCGGCGGCAAACGCTGTGTTGGCGAATTCCTCTTCTATATTAAGATCGATCTTCTCCGCCTGCTCTTCAATAAAGGAGCCGGTGCCGGCTGCGCACACTTTGTTCATCTCAAAGTCCACCACCGCGCCGTTTTCCACGGAGATATATTTGCTGTCCTGTCCGCCGATCTCGAAAATGGTGTCCACATCCGGGTGGAAATGGATGGCCGCAGTGGCCTGGGCGGTGATCTCGTTGCGCACCACATCGGCGCCAATAAAATCCGCCACCATATATCGGCCGGAGCCGGTGGTCCCCACACCCATCACATGCGCCTTGCTTTCTATCTCCCGGCCTACTTCCAGCAGCCCTCTGGTCACCGCCTGGATGGGGCGGCTGGCGGTTCTGATATACCTGCGGGCCAGCACCTTCATGTTCTCGTCAATGGCCACCACATTGGTGGAAAGGGAGCCTATGTCCACCCCGATAAAACATGGGGTCTTGCTCTCCTTGCCGTCCAGCTTTCGCGTGTGAATGGAATACGCGTCGTCGTTTTTCTCACCTGTAAGCGCAGCCATGGAGCTGCGAGATGTGGCGCTTTTCACCGCGTTATAGTTTTCCAGCCCGGAAAGCCCGATAAAACGGAATTCGTTCCCCTGAGCCCTGGCGGCCAGCGCCGCGCCAATAGCCCCGATCACAGCGCTCTCCTCCGGAATGAAAAGCTCCTCCGGCTCCATCTCCAGTTCATCCGCCATAGCCTTCACCACGCCGGCGTTGGAGGCTACACCACCGAAAAAAGCCACCGGTTTTAAAAATTCCTTGCCCCGCCCAACGTTGCTTTTAAATGTGCGGGCCACGGCATAGCAGAGACCGGCCACGATGTCGCTCACCGAAGTGCCGATCTGCTGCAAATGGATCATGTCGCTTTTGGCGAATACGGAGCAACGCCCGGCGATCCTGGGCGGATGTTTGGAAGTCAGCGCCATTTCCCCGAACTCGCCGTCGATCTTTACACCCACCCGGTTGGCCTGCTGGTCCAGAAAGCTGCCAGTGCCTGCGGCGCAAAGGTTGTTCATGGAAAAATCCTCCAGCTCCACACTGCCATCCTTTTCCCGGAACATTAGCATCTTGGAGTCTTCTCCTCCCATCTCCACCACTGTACGGATGTGCGGATAAAGCTCACACACAGCGTTGGAATGCGCCACTATTTCGTTGGTGAAAGTCCCTTGCAGAAGCGAGGCGACCAGCTCTCCTGCGCTGCCTGTGACTCCGATATTGGCGATTTTCATGTGCTCAGAGGACTGCAGGAGGTCCTGTATCACTTTTACTGTTGTGGAAACCGGCTGACCATGGGACCGCATGTAAACATGGCGCATTATATTGTTGGAAGCGTCCAGCAAAGCTCCCTTTACCGCCACCGAGCCTACATCCAGCCCGATCCATGCATCGCCGTTATGGTTTATATTCATATGTACCCTTCCTTTAAACGCAAAAAACTCCTAGACCCGTTTTGGGATTTGTCAGGGTGTGGACCTGTTATCAAGATCACCCTAGTTTATTAAATTCCGGCTAAGAGTCAAGCCTGAAAATTCAGGAATTTGATATGATCAAGCAACTCATCGGGGCTCGCCGCCGTCTTCCACAGCCCAAAGGACCGCCGGTCCATCAGCATTTGTTCCGAACACTTTTCAAACTGCGCCAGCAGGTCATCGAAGTATCCTTCCGGGTTGAGCAGAAAAACCGGCTTGGTATGAATCCCAAGCTGCTTCCACGTGATTATTTCCAACGCCTCCTCCAGCGTCCCCAGCCCACCTGGCGCCACCACAAAGACATCCGACATGTCATACATGGCTGTCTTTCGCCGGTGCATATCATCCGTCACCACCAGCCGGGCCAGCCCCTCGTGGGCCACTTCCTTGATTCTCAGCCATTTGGGGATCACCCCTGTCACGCGTCCCCCCTCCGCCATGGCCGCATCCGCCAATGCCCCCATCATGCCGATGGAAGCGCCGCCATACACAACGCCAATCCCCATTCGGGCCAGCCCGGCGCCCACCTGCCTGGCCAGCGATAGCCATTTTTCCGGAGCCTTGCGGCTCGACGCGCAAAACACACAAACATTCTCTATTTTCATCCGCGTAATTATATATTGGAGGCGGTCCGGTTTGGAAATAAACCGGGCGGCTACACGGGACAACCAATAGGTTATGGATTTTGCTGGCGGCTCCATTATAATTAGGTTTTACCTTATCGAGCAGACATGACTCAATCATTCAAAGAAGCGCTGGCGGATGGGCTGCTGGTGTGTGACGGCGCCGGTGGCACGATGTTCTACTCCAAGGGAGTGACCATCAACCGCTGCTACGAGGAGCTAAACCTCACCCAGCCGGACCTGGTGCGCGAAGTGCACCGCGAATATATCAAGGCCGGCGCCGATATCATAGAAACCAACACCTTCGGCGCCAACACCTTTAAGTTGCGCCAATTTGGCCTGGAGGAAAAACTTGAGTCCATTCTCAAGGCGGGCGCGGCCCTGGCCTTGGAGGAGGGACGAGGCGCCGTCCACGTGGCAGGCTCCATCGGCCCCCTGGGAGTCAGCGTGGCCCCATATGGAAAGCTTCCCCTGGAGGAGGCCACCAGCGAGTATCGACGCATCACCTCCATTTTGGCGGAAACTGGCGTGGATCTGCTTATGTTCGAGACCTTTCACGATCTGACCGAACTGATCACCGCCGTAAAGAGCGCCAGAGAAGTGGTGGGAGATCTTCCCATCGCGGCCCAGATGGCCTTTGAAGAAGATGGAAAAACAGTCCATGGGGCCACCCCCGCCCAAGTGGTCCAGGCCATGGAGAAGCTGGGGGTGGACGCCGTGGGCGCCAATTGCTCCGTGGGGCCTGCGGGGATGCTGGATGTTATAAAGGAAATGACCGCCGCCACCGCCCTGCCGGTAATCGCCCAGCCCAACGCGGGAATGCCGAAAGAGGTGGAGGACAGGCTCATCTACCTCACCACGCCAGACTACCTGATGACCTTTGGGAAAAGGTTCATCCGGGCCGGAGCCAGGATCGTGGGAGGATGCTGCGGCACCACCCCGGCCCATATCGCCGCGCTGAAAGGCGCCGCCCTGGCCCTATCCCCATCCAGGGTGGAAATTATTTCCTCCAGACCAGACGGCGCAGCCGCCGTGGTGGAGACTCCCACTGCGGAAAAAACCCCCTTCGCCGCCAAATTGGCCGCCGGTGAATGGGTGTCATCAGTGGAGCTTTTGCCGCCAAAAGGCGCCAACCCGGAAAAAGTCATGATCCAGGCCAAAAGCCTGAAAGACGCTGGAGTGGACTGTATTAATATCCCGGATGGCCCCAGGGCCATGGCCAGGATGAGCCCCATGCCCCTTGCCCTTCTTTTCAAAAACGAAATCGGCATAGAGCCGATCCTGCATTACACCTGTCGGGACCGCAACCTGCTGGGGATGCAGTCTGATATCCTTGGGGCTCATGCCATCGGCGTTCGCAACATGCTGGCCATCACCGGCGACCCTCCAAAACTGGGCGCCTACCCAAACGCCACCGCGGTATATGACGTGGACGCCATCGGGCTGGTAAAAATGATTAGCAACCTCAACAAGGGCCAGGACATTGTTGGCAACCCTATCGATGGGCACACAGCCATCCATATTGGCGTGGGGTGCAACCCTGGAGCGGCTAATATCGATGAAGAGCTTCGCCGGTTTGAAAAAAAAGTGGAGGCCGGAGCGGAGTTTTGCATGACCCAGCCTGTGTTCGACCCAGATACACTATTCCGGTTCCTGGAAAGGATTCGCCAATTCAGCATCCCGGCGCTGGTGGGGATCCTGCCGCTTGCTTCCAGCCGATCGGCTGAATTCCTGCACAACGAGGTGCCTGGCATGCAAATTCCGGCCGACATCCGCCGGAGAATGGCCGAAGCGGGCGACTCGGCCCGGAATGTGGGGGTTCAGATCGCCCGCGAAGCGCTGGCCCAGACCCGCGACGCAGTGGCGGGAGCGTATATAATGGCGCCGGTGGGAGGGGCCAAAACGGCCCTGAAAGTGCTGGAGAAATAAAAATTTCATGTAGCGTTTTTTCTCTTCCCCTTAATCCCGGTTGTGCTATACTCGTGTTGGATTGATAGTTACTTATTCAGCGTCATTTTGGGGTGGCGTTGCATGTTTTTCTTTTTTTTAATCGCGCCTGATTACACGTTTTAGTGTCTTTAACAATATCGAATACTTCTTCGATTTGATCGGACTTTCCCGGAATTTTGTAATTTCGTATCGCCGCTTCCGGGCGGAAAATTCGCCGTTTTACGGCTTTTGAGGAGTGCCTTATCCCATGAGTATCAAAACAGTATCCGGTGTTCTGGACATAACCGACAAAGGATACGGGTTCCTGCGGTCCATGGACAACGGATTCGCGGTGGCCCCATCGGACCCTTACGTTGGGCAAAACCTCATCCGCAAGCATTCCTTCAAAAAAGGGATGTTCATAGAGGGAACAGGAGCCAGAAAAAGCTCCAAACAACCAAATATCGCCCTGGAAAAGATTATCACGGTCGATGGTATGCCTCTGGCCGATTTGTCCAGAAGACCACCCTCAACAAACT
>JAOUNV010000025.1 GCA_029880775.1 Nitrospinota bacterium
AGGGACGGCAGCCGCTTGCTCATATGTCATGCTGGTTGGTTTTAACACTACATCCTCATCGTCAGACATGAGGCAATACTCGGCATATGCGCCAAAGTTATGACCTGTCAACCCAAACACCTGGTCGCCTACTTTAAATCGTGTCACCTCTTTGCCAACGGCTTCCACTTCACCCGCCAGCTCCATACCCAGTATGGGGCGCCTTGGTTTTGTAAAACCGAGCGCTATTCGTCCAGCAAGCCAGAACAGAGGAGGGACATTGAAGCTTCGCGCTCTAGTATCGCCAATCGCTACAGTTGTCGCATACACCTTCAACAACATTTCATTGCCATTGGGGATAGGCTTATCCACCTCTTTGAGCTGGAGTACTTCTGGCGCCCCATATTTTGTGCACAGAATCGCTTTCATGAGTATTCCCTTTATCCGTTAGCTACTTTTTGCCAGCTTAATCATTTTCTGGAGGGTGTCATTGACAACACCAGGAAAAGCCGCTTTTATCATCCACTCGGGCACTCTATCAATGGGGGAGCATTTTGCGGAGAGTGTCAACTCCACTTTGCCGTCTCCTATATCCTTGAAAGAGTACTCCATGTTGTAGTAGTTATAGCGATTCACCCCTTTCTTGTTTTCATACATGGAGGGCGCCGCTGTTAAAGTGAAAGTCGCCATCCCTTCCGCCTTATCCTCAGAATATTTCATGATAGTTACGATATCAGTGTCGCTCAAAGGCCACGTTGCGTCAGTATAATAATAAAGAACCCATTCATTGTCAGAGTTGGTCTTGACGATTCTTGTCTCAGTTTCATCCAGGAAATCTTTATGTCTCGATACATCCTTGAGCAGCAAAATATATTTTTGAATACCAGCGCTGTCGGTAGTGGTCGCGATATACTGTACTAATTGTTGTTCCTTCCCGTTTTCATCGGTTCGGGTAGAAATGTTGCTTCTCACTGTGACCTTGCCATCATCGGCTGTTTCTGTTTTCCACTCTTCCGCCTGCGCAAGCACATCTGAGCTTACGAAAAGCATACATAAGGTGATAATCCACATTTGAGCTATTACGGATTGTCTCGTCGATTTCATAAATTTCTCCTTTTTATTCATTTGTGTTCTCATCATCCGGAGAGTATTCCAGCAAGTCTCCCGGTTGACAGTTCAGTTCTCTACATATCGCCTCCAGGGTTGACATACGAATCGCCCTGGCTTTTCCCGTTTTTAAAATAGACAAGTTTGAATTGGTAAGCTGCACTCGCTTTGCCAATTCGTTGAGCGACATTTTTCGATCCGCCATCACCCTGTCCAGCCTGAATATGATGCTCATTTGCCTTGCCAATTAGTTATATGGTTAGATCGTGCTCTTCCTGCAGGGCGGTTCCGTTTTTCAATATATCAGTGAGGATCAGGAGTATTATCCCGAGCAGAAGCGACGAGAAGTTAGCGGAAATAATCGAAAATATAATCACAAGCTTGGTAAGCCCGGAGAGGATAAGAACGTTTTTGTGGCTGAACACTATGTTGTTTCTGAAATTATCAAATATAAGTTTCGACTTCCTTATTATCTGGAACAACAAAGCTATGTACACCCCCAATAGGGATATAGCCAACACCCTGATTGCCGGGTGCAGGTCTCTCATTTTCTTCATTTCCTGCCACTCCTTGTCATCGCCTTTCAGGTCACTAAAAAGTTCATGCTTGAACTGGGCGTAGCAAGATACAGATGGGTCTTCCTTCAGGTCAGAAAAAAAGATGGTCGATAAAATAAAGGCGATGAAAATTGAGGCTACAGGTACCACATAAAGTAATACATGCAAAAGCTTGCTCAATATAGACGACAGCGACTTTTCACCTAGCAATTTCATTTGTACCCTCCTATATGATTTAGCTCATTGTACATGTCAGCTTGCGAAAAGCAAGGAAAAATTATCGATAAACGATAAATATATATTGCTAAAGGGGTCGACACGGTTAATGGAGATAATTGCAACGTTATGGCAGGATATACTTGATCATGTCCCGTAGTGATATGCGGGAGGCCTCGGCGATATGTTTTAATGGCTGGTGTTTATCTATAGGTCATCAGCCTCATGGCGCTTCCGCCGGAGTCGTGACACGGGCTATTGGGTGCGCGAGGTGGCCCAGAAAATTCAGAAGGCTGGCGCGATAAATATGCTTGAATTCACCCTCGGCTCCATGAGAGCCACCATCTGAAAATCTTTTTCACGAATGGCGTAAGGCGGGTTTTGTTGTATGCGTCCGCCACTCGCTTGATCGCCTCGGCCTGGGTGGGGTATGGGTGGATAACATTCGCCAGGCCGCCGAGCCCCATTCCGGCGGACATGGCCACCGATATTTCGCTGATCATCTCCCCTGCGTGGGCCGCCACTATTGTTGCGCCCACTATCTTGTCGGAGCCTTTTTTCACCACCACCTTCACAAACCCCTCATCCTCACCATCGGCTATGGCGCGGTCGTTTCCGCTCATCTCCACTTTGTATACGGAGGTTTCTATCCCCTGCTCGCGCGCATCGTGTTCGTACATCCCCACATGGGCGATCTCAGGCTCAGTGTAGGTGGCCCATGGCATATTCAATGCGGAAAGCCGGGCCCGCCCACGAAACAGCGCGTTCTTGAGCACTATGCGCGCCGCCGCGTCCGCCGCATGGGTGAACTTGTGCGCCATGCACACGTCACCGGCCGCGTATATATTCGGGTTTGAGCTCCGCAGATAATCATCCACCTCCACACCCTGCGCTGGATCATACGCCACCCCCGCCGCTTCCAGCCCCAGCCCATCCACGTTCGGCTTCCGCCCGGCGCCGATCAGTATCTCGTCGCACTCCATGGTTTCCTCGCCGTTTTCCGTGGTGATGGTGACCATCTTTTTTCCATTGGCCATGTGCGCCCGCAAGGGCCTGGAATTGATTCGCGTCTCCAGCCCCTCTTTTCGGAAAACTTTGGCCAGCAGTTCGGAAGCGTCCTGGTCCTCCCTGGAGAGGAAGGCGCCCCGTGAAACGATGACCACTTTTGATCCGAGCCGGTGGAACGCCTGGGCCAGCTCGCAGCCGATGGGCCCGCCACCGATCACCAGCAACGAACCGGGAAGAGTGGTCAGGTTGAACACGGTTTCATTGGTCAAAAAGCCGACCTCCGCCAATCCTTCGATATCCGGGTGGACAGCCCTCGCGCCGGTGGCGATCACAGCTTTTTTGAACCGTAACGTCTTCCCCTCCACCTCCACGCTGTCCGGCCCGGCAAACCTCCCCTCCCCGAAGAAGACATCCACTCCCGCCTCGGTGAATCGCCGGGCGGAATCGTGGGGGCTGATGCCCGCTCTTATTTTTCGCAGCCGCTCCATGATTCGTGGGAAATCCTCTGGTCTGGTGTCGGCTCCGGTCAGGCCCAGCCTGGCGGCGGTTTTCATCTCGTGGGCCAGCCTGGCCGGTCGGATCAGGCTCTTGGAGGGGACGCATCCCACATTCAGGCAGTCTCCCCCCATCATATGGCGCTCCACCAGGGCCACCTTCGCGCCCAGCCCCGCCGCGCCGATGGCGCTCACCAGCCCCGCCGTGCCCGCTCCCACCACCACCAGGTTATAGATATGCGCAGGCTCCGGGTTATTCCACTTATCCGGGTGAACATTGGAAAGAAGAGCCTTGTTGCTCTCGTCCATCGGCTCCACTGGAAAGCGCCACGAATCACTCATCGCCATTCTCTTTTAACTCCATCCTCTCCGCCAGGGCGCGCCGCGCCATCCGGGTTATGTATACGGTGACAGTTATGGTGGCCACCAGTCCCAGGCCGTACATGGCCCATTCGGCGTCTGTCCTCTGGCGTTCCACGGATTCGTCCCCCAGCATGGCCAGCGAGCCTGCCAGCGAGCCGATGTAGACATACATCAGGCTACCCGGCGCCATGCCTATCAGCGAAGCCCAGAAGTAATGCTTCAGCGAAACCCTGGTGAGGCCATAAGCGTAGTTGAGCAGGTTGAACGGAAAGACAGGCGAAAGCCGGGTGAGCCCCACGATCTTCCATCCATCCTCGGCGATGGCGCTATCCATGGCGCGAAACATCGGCTTCCCCTCGATCCACTTGGCCACCCATTCCCCGGCCAGGTAGCGCCCCACCAGGAAAGCGGCCGTGGCGCCCATGGTGGCGGAGATAAGGGCTATGACAGTCCCCTTCGCCACGCCGAAGATGACCCCTGCGCCCAGCGTGAGGAGCGATCCGGGGATGAAAAAGACACAAGACACGGTGTACAGCAAAGCGTACATCAGAATGCCAACCCATCCCAACTGATCGATCCAGGCCAGAAGGCTTTTAAGTTGCGTGGCAAGATCCAGGTAATTCCAGGACACTATGACGCTCACCAGCAGAAGAACTATCCCGCCAGACCTTAGCCAGGCGAAGAGGGGGCGTTTTTTACCGCTGTCATCATTTTTGTTGTTCAATCTTCTTACTTCCCATCTTGTTCAACGACCAATTGTAGAAGGTATATTTTATTCGCCATTCGTGCTGGTTGGCAAAATATCCTTTCACCGTGTCGGACCAGTATGGCCGCAGAAAGTCGAGGACCGACCTCCCCTCCTTTTCAAAATCACCCTTGTACCACTTGAAGATGGGGGAAAGATGAACCACACCGGCGGCCCGGTCCACTCGGTTTTTGGTGGCGATGGACAGAAACCGGCGCATCTGGCCGTTTAATTGCTCCTCCAGCCGTCGACCCACGAACGCCTCGGAGCGCAACGGAGGGCATCCCATGGCGGCGCACACCAGGGCCGCGTGGATTCTCGGCTCGTTGTGCCTCTTGCGGAGAATCCCATGCTCAATGGTATCTAGCGTCACGGCCCCCCCGAAAAGCTGGACCACCGGCGCTTCCCAAGGGGTGGAAAACCATCCACCGATATCCTTGATGCTCTTCACGGGGTAATGGTCCAGTATCAGCTTGAGCGTGGCTGCGTTGTACAGGTTTATCAGGAAGGCGATCCGGTCTGGCTCCTCCCATGCGTTGATTTGGGTTTCAGTCACGGCGGCCAGTACGGTCAGGTATTGGTCCAGCCGCTCCCGGTTTTTGGCAAGGCCGGGATAATCGACCCGCCCCTCCTCCACAAACTCGACCAGCAGTTTGCTGAAAATAGCGTGGTCATGGTCGAAGCCTTCCTTGCTATGGGCTGGTGTCGGATGGAAACAAACCCATGCCATCGCAACTATTGCCATAACCAGCGCAATATGGCTTGCTATGGGCGCCAGGCGATTACGGGGTTGGAAATGTGGAAAGGAAGCGACACTTCCGTGGGGTGGACTCTTGCGCATACAATCTCTTTTGATGGCCGCTATTATCGAAGTAACGCAATGACGAATTCCTGACAGCGGCAATTGCAATGCCTTCATTCTATCTCAAACATCCACACAAGGCGAGACAAGCCGGTATGCGATGGCCTTCCCGATAGATATAGATATGGCAGGTTTTCGCTGGGTGGTATTTATCCTATATCCGCGCTATTATCCTCTAAGGATATTTAAGGAGACTTTATGGAAAAGCGTAAGTTGAATTTTGAGTCATACGGAGAAGTGACCCAGGAGATTGAAAGCCTGGAGAGATCGGGCTACGAGATCAAGGGCAAGTGGACCCTGGGCCAGGCTTGCGCCCACCTTGATTACTACTACAAGGGTTCGCTGGATGGGTTCGAGCATATGTTCCCATGGATAGTCCGCTTTCTGCTGGGCAAGCCTGCGCTTTGGTGGTACTTGCGGGTGAGGGACAAGGAAGGAAACCCCACGGCGCCACATTCGGTTCCCGCCGAAGACGTTGACGATCAAAAAGCGATCGCCGACATTAAAGACAGTCTGCGCCGCCTGGCCACTGCGGACAAACTGCATCCCTCCGGACTGTTCGGGGAGCTGACACTGGTGAAATGGAAAGAGATGCACTTAGGACACGCGGCCCATCATCTGGGATTTTTGGTCCCGAAGGCATGACCTGGCAAAGCCTGTGGCGCCAACGTTTTTTTGGTCGGAGGCGCTTTGTCCACCGATGATCCTGGGGAGATGAACCAGGAAGGCGGCGAATCGTCCGTAAAGGGCTTTATGCGCTCTCATTGGGCTGAGGCCGCCGTGACGCTCCTTTCGGTTTTGTACACCGGATGGTTTTTCCATCTCTCCATGGACCGGTTCAACTCGCTTTTCTGCGTTCTCGATTTTATTCATATAGACTCCGCCTGCTACTTTACGGCCCATGGCAAGTTCATGTGGTCCAATGCGCTGATGAGCAATTTTTTCGAGCATCATGCCTCCCTGATTCTGCTGGTCGTCTCTGCTTTTTACCTGGTCAGCGATTCCCACTGGTTCATATTGTTCTTCCAGGCCGCCTCCGCCGGGATGGCCGCCATTCCGCTTTTTTACTTCGCCCGTGGCGCCCTGAAAAGCGATCTGGCCGCGTTATTTGTGGCGGCCGCGTATCTGGCCAATGGTGAGATTCATCGCGGTATACTCTTCGACTATCACATGTACGCCCATTTCCCACTTTTCACCTTCGCCACAGCGGCGGCCCTGCAAGCGGGGAAAAACCGCCAGGCGGTTCTGTTCGCCGCCTTGTTGCTGGCCACAAAGGAGGATGCTTTTATCACGCTGGCCGGCCTGGGGCTTTACGCGGCGGTGATACTTCACGACCTGAAAAGGGCGGGCGCCATATGGCTTGGGTGTGCGGCCTGGGCCTGCCTGGTGTTCCTTGTGATATACCCATTGCAGGGAGCCCCGTCACCGGAATCGGTGGAAATCGGCGTCACTCCGGCGGGGGTGAAGATGGAGACGGGTGGGTTCAAGTATGGGGGGCGCTACGCCTGGTTGGGCGGATCGCCGACCCAGATCGTCAAAGGTTTTGTCACCGAGCCTGGGCAGACAATAGGAAAGCTGTTCGAGGAGCCGCGGCGCATCCATGCCTGGAGCAGGCTCTCGGTTGGATTTTTACTACTACCTTTCTTCTCTCTCACTGGGTTTCTTATCCTATTTTGGCCCTCTATGGAGCTGTTCCTGTCCGACTATGAAATGTCATACCTCTTGTCTGGCCATTATCCCATGCTGCCCCTGTCCACATGGTTTCTGGCCGCCGTATTGGGCGTGGCCAACATCAAGCGGTTGGCCGCTTGGGTGGGAAACGCCGGGCTGGGGATGGCGTTGGCCACGGCCGCCTGTGGCGCTTTTTTTGCGGCCCAGTTATTTTTCTCCACCAGCTCCGGGGCTCTGCCGCTGACGCATGAATATCCGAATGAAGTCACCCCCAGGGCCAGGGAGCATGGGGCCAGGGGAAGGGCCGTTATCTCCCAAATTCCAAAAGACGCCACTCTGGCCGCTCATCCCGGGCCCTTTAGCCACTTGAACCATAACCCCAACGCATATTTGTTCGTGAAAATTGACCGATTCCCGTTCACCAGGATGAGTGTCGAATATGTGGTCCTGGATGGTAAGGACCCGTATAAATTCGCCTATCGAGAATTCCAGGCTGATGATCATAAAAAAATGCTTCTCCATGGCGAGTACGGGCTGGTGGCCGAGGACGACCATGTGTACGTTTTCCAGAAGAGCGCTGACAAGAAACCTGACTGGCGCCTTTTCATGAAGCGGTTCGCCACATTCAGCGGGCGGGGCCTGATATACAATCCACACGCCGCAGAGCTCTCATCTCCAGAGATTTCCCTGGCGCCGGGGGAGTACCAGGCGGAATATGTAATCGATATAGCGGCTCTGTGTCGAAAAGGTGGAGGAGAGTACTTTGCCAGGGTCGGAGGCCAAATGGGCGCCAGCAGGCCATTGGACTGTTCTGTCGCCAGGGAACATGAAGAGACTGCCATCACACTCCCCTTCACGGTGGCAGGAGAGACGGCCCAGCAAGTATCGCTGGGGATGACTGGGGACGGCTTCGCCAAAGGAACAGTTTTCAGGATTGATATGAGCTATCCCACCTTTATGGACAACGTAAGGCGCCCAAAACTATAGGCCAAAGGCCAGCCCAATGGGTCCGTCTATCTGGGCGCCCCCACTTGGGCTTCTGTCTCCTGCTCCGGCGCCGTGATGGTGAACACACTCCCACTGCCAGGCTCGGACTCGACGCGGATGTATCCTCCATGGGCCTCCATTATATCGTGGCAGTAGGGGAGCCCCAGTCCGCTGCCCCGCTCCCCAGCCGTTCCCTGGCTGGTGGTTTTTTGCGAATGGTCGAACAAGTGGCTGATTGTATCCGGAGGGATACCGACTCCCGTGTCTCGTATTGCCAGAGCGCCCGGCTGATCTTCTGGACGATAAATGGTGACGCTGTCCCCTGGGCGGCAAAACTTCACAGCGTTGGATAGCAGGTTTTGAATCACCTCTCCATATAGATGATAATCGGCATGGAGGAAATAATCGGGCGGTACCTGGTTAACGATTTGCACTTCCTTTTCATCCGCGCGAAATCGCTCCGTCTGGGCTATCGATTCGATCAACAGCCGGACGTTAACTTGCTTTTTGGATACCCTCACAGAGCCTGTCTGCAGCCTGCTTATATCCAGCAGGTTGTCGATCATATCCATCAGCCCATGGGCCGCGCGCGTCGCCATCGACATCAGGCGTCGATTATTCTCCGTTCCCGTCAGGTCCGTTTTCTCTGGCTTGACAAGCTCCAGCATATTTATCATGGAGCCCAGGGGGGAGCGCAAGTCGTGAGAGACCAGCGCCACGAACTTATCCTTCAGCAAGGTGGCTTCCTCGGCCTTGTTTTTTTCCTGGGAGAGTTTGGCCGTTCTGTCGGCCACTTTGGCCTCCAGCTCCACTTTGGCGGTTTCCAGCGCGTCTATGACTTTGGCTTCCGCAACTTCTTTTTCACGCCGCAGTACGCTTATCCTGTCCGCCAATGCGAAGGAGAGAAACACCGCGTCCGCCATGAACCCGATTTCCATCATCCGTCGCATAATCTCCGTGGAGGGGGTCAGGTCGATCACCGTACCCATGGAGATTAATTGCCCGGTGAGCGAGGAGACCCAGGCCAGGATGAAAAACTTGGCGGCGGGAACCTTTCTGATATAGGCCAACACTCCGGCACCCCCCATGGCGAAAGGGAACATAAGCGCGGCCAATGAGCAAGTGAGGCTGGTGAACAGGTAGTCGTCCATGATGTATCCATAAACGGGCAATAGCACGCAGAGCGCTTGGAACGCGGTTATGCCCTTGTGGATAGTCGGCATGTTTCTGGCCGTGTTCAGAAAACTCTTGGCGATAAATATGGCCATGAACATGGAAAGGTATCCAGAGGGAAACACCATCCAGTTCTGCAGCCTGGGACTAAGCGGCCACACGTATTGGTACGCGTATCCGGAATATGTGAAGATCATCAGCAACAGGCTGAGAATATAGAGGATATAGTGGAGATATGTGATATCCCGCAAGGAAAAATATAAAAGCATGTTGTAGAAAAACACCACCAGCAGGCACCCGAACACCAGCCCGAAATACATGTGAACCTTGCCGGAGTAGGGCCAAAACGCATTTTCCTTCCACACTGTAAGCGGGAGCTGCAGAGGATCCAGGCTCTCCACCCTCATCATCAGATTGACGGTGTCACCCGGCCTAAGGTCCAGACGGAACAGAAAGTGGTTGTGTTCCACTTCCCTTTGGGCAAAGGGATATTTTTCTCCAGCCCTGCGCAGCTCGGTACGTCCATCCGCCCAGGTGAGGTACAGGTCCATCGAGTCGATCCACGGAGTAAACTGATGCAGTATCAAAGGCTGGGCTTCCTCTGTGTCGTTCCTGATAGAAAACCTGAGCCAGAAAGCAGACCTGGAAAAAGAAAAGTTGGGGATCTGCTTGCCCAGCGGCGCAAACCGAACCGAGGCCGGGCCATTGGCCACTTGATCGAAAGTAAGCTGCCTCTCCGGATCCTCCAGATAATCCATATGCAGGCCGACAAGGTGGCTGTTTTCAGAGTTGGTGATGATTATAGGGGGGGAGGCGTAGCCAGCTTGAGAGCTGGCGGAGAGCAGTAAAGAGACTAAAATAAAAAATTTCATAAGTAAACTCCCGTCCCGGAATAAACTCGCAACGATGATCCTAGGGCTAGGGTTACACTAAGTCAATAAGTTAATTCTTAGCGGTGGGCGACAAGGCGGGCGTCATTGGCTACGAGGTGTCTATTTCAATAGCCGAGCCTGACCAGAAGCGTTTCGGTGATCTGATCCGGCGGCGGCGCGGGTTCGCGTGGGCAGCTCCATACCATGAGCTGGAATTTAAAATAAGTTGCGTATAGTCGAAAAATTATCATTATCGATTCTGCGCGCGCCTCCGTGAATTTCATCGGTTTGCCCCCAACCTCGCCAAAAATACGTTAAAATATTACAGGTTCGGATCAAGGGAGCGCCCTGGCCTGGTGACATGGAACCCCCCAAGGAGCCTGATAATCAACCTGTTTGGCAGACACCGCCGCAAAGGAGCCTTGTGAAAGAGAGTAAGATTCGTTTCGGCGAATTCCTGGGGGAAAGCAACGTCAGCTACAGGAGAATCAAGTTTAATTCGCTGGTGGCTCCCCCATCCTTCACAGAGGATGGTAACCTTCTCCCCCACAAACCTTCCAAAATAAAGGCCAGCCCAGCCGAAGCCACCCAGATTCTGG